>JAYEPE010000120.1:0-3527 GCA_034723735.1 Campylobacterota bacterium
TGTCATTCCTTTGATTGATCTTCGTGCTAAGTTTGGTTTAGGGAGTATTAATCATACGGACGATACTCGTTTTATTGTTATTCGACATGAAGATGAAGTAGCTGGTTTTGTAATTGATAGACTAACAGAAGCGATACGTTTGAGTAAATCTTCTATAGGACCTGCTCCTGAAACGGCACTTGATTCAGAGAGCATTATTGAGGGTGTTGGTAAGCAAGAAGACCGTATTTTAACAATACTTAAAGTACACAAACTTCTTGAGCGAGACTTTTAAGTCTCTGCCCTTTTTATGAGTGATACTAGCTATTATAATCGACGACAAGACTTTTTTAATCTTATGGATGAAGGTGTTGCGGTTTTAAGTACAGCTTCTTTTATGACACGCTCCAATGATACAGAATTTCCTTACCGACAAGAGAGTAACTTTTACTATTTAAGTGGTATTCGTGAAGATAACTGCATTATCGTTTTTGAAAAACGTGCTACATTTCAAAAAACATATCTATTTGTTAAAGAAGTAAGCGCCAAAGAGTCCCTTTGGGTTGGGAAACGTATGGGAGTTAAAGGAGCATCTTTAGAGTATCGCTTCGATGAGGTACTCAAAGATACAGATTTTGAAGAGAAAATTTCTGAGATATTAAAAGATGTATCTTTGCTCTATTATGATGTTTTTGAGCCTGATGAAGTGGGTGAAAAACTCAAATCTACATGTAAAGACTTACTCCATCAACGTGGTATATTAAAATCTCCTAGAGAATTTAGAGATGTTTATGAACTCACGCAAAAATTACGTTTGATAAAATCTAAGCAAGAGATAGCTTTGATTAAACAAGCACTCTCAATTACTAAAAAAGCGCATCACCGTGCCATGAGAAAGACATCTGCAAAAATGAACGAATATCGTATTGCTGCTGAAATCGAGTACGTTTTTGCTCGTTATGGAGCTGAACATAATGCCTATGAAAATATTGTAGCAGGAGGTAATCGCGCCAATACTTTGCACTATATCGATAATAATAAGATATTAGAAAAAGATACACTCGTTCTTATCGATGCTGGATGTGAATATGGTATGTATGCTAGCGATATTACCCGTACCTTTCCCGTGTCAGGAAAGTTTACAAGTGCGCAAAAAGAGCTTTATGAGATGATTTTACATGTACAGTTAGAAATTATTGCTATGATTCAACCTGGTATCACAAAAAAGGTACTTCAAGAAGCATCTGAAAGCTTACTTGTTCAAGGAATGATTCGTTTAGGAATTTTAAAAGGAAAGCTTAAAAAAATCATTAAAAAGAGAAAGCATAAAAAATATTACCCTCATGGCATTGCTCATTGGATGGGCTTAGATGTGCATGATCCGTGTCCTTATCTTGATGATAAGGGAGAGCATATTGCTTTTGAAGCAGGAATGGTATTAACTATAGAACCTGGAATCTATATTGATAAAAGTGATAAAAAAGTGCCCAAAAGGTATCGTGGTATAGGAATTAGAATTGAAGATAACATTTTAGTGACAAAAAATGGGTGTGAAAATCTCTCATCTGATATTGCTAAAAGTGTTCGAGAGATAGAAGAAAAATGTTCTATATAGGGGGTTTTAAAGGTTTTTCAGGACTGACATGGAAAAAAATATTGCATGGAAAAATTTTGCTTATAGAACAAACAGCACTTCTTTATCTTAATAAAAGACAAATCAATATATAATCTTCTTTATGAAAAAGAAAGAACAACTAAAGCAGATAATTAGAGATTTTCATCTAAACAAAAAATTTGATGTCAAACCTCGTGCTTTGCAGCCACCTGTAGATACTAAGAAGATTATCACTCTTATAGGTGTAAGAAGATGTGGAAAGACATCAATTTTATATGATACAATCAATCAACTTTCTAATAATATTGAAAAAACAAAGATACTATTTCTTAACTTTGAAGATGAACGACTTGAGTTAGCAGTAGATGAATTGGATTTAATACTGCAAAGTTTTAGTGAGCTTTACCCTGATCAGAATCTAAATGAATGTTATTTTTTCTTTGATGAGATTCAAAACATTACTGGATGGGAGAAATTTATAAGAAGAGTATATGATAGTGTTAGCAAAAATATATTCGTCACTGGATCCAATTCAAAACTGTTAAGCTCTGATATTGCTACAAGTTTAAGAGGTCGAACGCTTGTCTTTGAAGTTTATCCCCTCTCTTTTAGTGAATATCTCTCTTTTAAAAATATTGAAGTAGATTTATACTCTTCAAAAAGTTTGGCACATATAAGAAATGCACAAGAGGTGTTTTTAAAACATGGGAGTTTTCCAGAAACATTGTTTTTGGATAAACAGTATGTGAACCAAACTTTGCAAGAGTATTTTAATGTACTTTTATATAAAGATTTAGCAGAGAGGTATGGCATTACAAATACTGTAGCATTAAAGTTTTTTCTCAAACGGATTATTGCCTCATCCACAAAACAGATATCAATCAATAAAATATACAATGAATTAAAATCTTCTGGCATAAAAATAGGTAAAAATACTTTGTATGATTTTTTAGATTATGTACAAAATATTTATCTTGCTCTTACACTGCATAGATATGACAAATCTCTTGTAAACAAAGAGTTAGGTGAAAAAAAAATTTATAGCATAGATATAGGCTTGAATAATGCAATAGAATTTAAGTTTTCTGACAATATAGGAAAATCATTGGAAAATGCACTATTTTTGGAACTAAAAAGAAATTACAGTGAAATATTCTATTTCAGAGATTTAAGCAGTGAATGTGATTTTTTAGTCAATGAAAAAAACTCTATAACGCAAGCTATTCAAGTTACCTACGATATGAGTGATGAAGATACAAAAAGAAGAGAGATAAAAGGCCTCGTAGGAGCTTGTAAAAAATTTAATTTAAATACTGCAATCATAGTAACTTTTGATACAGAAGATGAGATTGAGCAAGATGATATTCTTATTAAACTTATTCCTTTTTACAAGTGGATTATCATCAAGAATCCTTAGGTGCAGCAAAAAAATGTCTAGGGGAAGAGTATAATAGAGCAGGAAACTTAAAAACGCACTCCTGATCCCACATAGAAAAACTTCGATTGGTTCCGTACTGATACCCATAGGAGAGACTTACTTCAATAAACACCTTATTCACTATTTGGTAACGTCCTTGAAGTTATAAGTCCCCCAATTCAATACTAAAACAGACACCCTTATCACTACTCTTTACATGTAAGCTTCCTTTATGATGCTCCTCTATAATAGTTTTACACATATAAAGACCAAGTCCTGTCCCGTTTTTTTCGTTTTTGGTAGAAAAATACGGGTCAAATATTCTCTCTATAATAGCATTGGGTATGCCTCCCCCATTGTCACATATCGTGATGCACTTATCATGAGTTGTGATTTTTATATAAGCATTTTGAGTGCTTTTTTCTTTGAAATTATCTTGAGCATTTTTTAAAATATTTAAAATAACCTGCATAAGTTCACTATCATAAAGCTCATACTTAACTGGCGTAGCATACT
>JAYEPE010000121.1:0-3517 GCA_034723735.1 Campylobacterota bacterium
AGAGATAGAGAGCTCTTTTTTTGATGATACGATGAATGAATTACGTTCGCATTTTGATGATGGTCTTAGTCGTATCAGTGAGCTTGATGATATTGATATTGAAGAAGTTCTTAATCGTATCGAATCGATCTCTACACTCAAAAGACGTTATGGAAGTATCGAGGAGATATTAGAGTATCGTGACAAAAAGATAGAAGAACTTGCAGCCTATGAAAGTATTGAAATTACAAAAGAGAGGTGTATTGATGATGTAAAGTCCTTACATGTAAGTGTTCAAAAATATGCAGATATGCTTACAAAGGCACGTCATAAGGCACTTAAAGAGCTGCAAACACAACTCAATAGTTATCTTATACAGCTTTACTTAAGAGATGCAGAGATAACATTCGAATCAACACACTTAGGTATTTTGGGACAAGATATTGTGAGTATTGAACTTAATGCTACCTCCTTATCGTCACTGAGTTCAGGGGAATTTAATCGTTTACGATTAGCACTGCTTGCTGTTCATGGTAAGTTTCTTGAAGGTAGTAATGGTGTCTTAATGCTTGATGAGATTGATGCTAATCTTAGTGGTGAAGAGTCGATGAGTGTTGCTAAGGTTTTACGAGGTTTGAGTCGAATTTATCAGATTTTTGTTATTTCACATCAACCACAACTGACATCAATGGGAGAAGAACACTTCTTAATTAGTAAAGATCAATACAGTAGTGTTCGTGTCTTAAATGATGATGAACGTATTCATGAAATTTCAAGAATGATCAGTGGTGAAAGTATTACCCCTGAAGCAAAACTTTTTGCTAAAGATCTTTTAAAGAGTAATCATCATTAAAGGGCACCTCTAAAGCATGTTATGATAATGTTTTACATGTAAGAATATAAAAGGAAACTACGATTATGGCACTCAATAAACCAAAATATACACTTTTTAAAAATACTACTTACGCTTTAGCTGGACTCAAAGATGTCATGCAACATGAGTCTTCGTTTAAATTACAAATGCTACTCTTTGTTGTTATGAGTATTGTCGCATGGAATTTACCTATAACATTTACCCATGCAGCAATACTCACTCTGTCACTTTTTATCCCGATTATGGCAGAGATAACAAACTCAGCTATGGAAAGAGTTGTTGATTTGGTGACTTTAGAATATCATGAATTGGCTAAGCGGGCTAAGGATGCTGGAGCTGCCTTGGTTTTTGTCTCTTTAGTTTTAACTGGGGCAATTTGGATTACTGTATTAGTAATTGAATTTAAGCTTGTGTAATGCGTTTTCTTCTTCTTTTATCTCTTGTCTTTACTCTAAGCTTAGGTGCTGATAGACCTAAAATCGGTTTAGTCCTTAGTGGAGGTGGAGCTCGTGGTGGTGCCCACTTAGGTGTTATTAAGATGCTTGAAAAACACCATATTCCTATTGATGTGATTGTGGGAACAAGTATGGGTTCCATGGTAGGAGGTCTTTATGCTTCTGGGAAAACGACACAAGAGATTGAAATTCTTTTAACACAAACACAATGGAATCAGTATATTGCTAATGATTTTGCACGCCAAGATATTCCTTTTCGCTCAAAGCAATTTGATTTTGATTTTCCTGGAAAACTCAAAGTTGGTATCAATGAAAACAGTGACATTGTTTTACAAACAGGAATTTTTAATCGTCAAAGCATGCTTGCTCTTTTAGATGATCAAACTTTTAAAGTAAGAGAAATTAGTAATTTTGATAATTTTCCTATTCCTTATCGTGCTGTGGCAAGTAATATTGAAAATGGAGAAGAAGTTGTTCTAAAAAGTGGTTCACTTTCCAAAGCTATTTATGCTTCTATTGCGGTTCCAGGTGGATTTCAACCAATTGAAATTGATGGAAAAGTTTTAGTTGATGGTGGAATTTCTTCTAATCTTCCTCTGAGCGTTATGCGTGAAATTGGAGTGGATATTATTATCGCAGTTGATGTGAGTACCCCTTTTGATAAAAATCTTAATGTAGATTCTTATACTACCGTACTCTCTCAAATGAGCAATATCTTAATGCGTAAAAATGTTGAAGATACTATCGCTTCGATGAAGAAGAATGAAATTTTAATTACTCCTGCACTTGATGGTGTGGGCACAATGGATGCAGACCGTTATCCTGAAATCATAAAAATTGGTGAAGAAGCAGTTGAATCGGTTTATACTGAAAAATTAGCACAACTTAGCGTGAGTGAAGATGCATATAAAAATTATCAAAAAATGTATCGTCTTGAACTTCAATACTCATTTCCCATAATTGATAGGATAGAAATTTTAAATAAGAGTGATGTTTCAGATGAGTTGATATATGGCTACTTACATGTAAAAGAGGGCGAACGTCTAGATCTTCAAGCCTTACATGAAAATTTGATGCTTTTATATAATTTAACACTTTTTGAAACTGTAGATTATGAGCTTACAACAGAGACTGGTGAGACGGTACTGACGATTATTACAACACCGAGTTGGGATGCTAATGGAATTATCCGTTTTGGCTTAGGTTTTGAAGAGAACTTTAATGGCGAGAGTGATTACAGTATCCGTTTCGAATATATGATGCAGGATTTAAATAGCTATGGTGGTCAATGGCGTAATCGTTTTGAAATTGGTAAAGAACAACTTATATTTACAGAACTTTATCAACCTTTAGATGTTATGCGTCGTAGTTTTATACGCTCGTACCTTTTTTATAGAGAAAATAAAGTTTATATAACGCCAAGTACCTTGGGAGACTTTGATGATACAGTTGATACTATGCAGCTTCAAGCTAAAGAAAAAGGGGCTGGTTTTGCGGGAGGTTATAATATCAGCAATTCGATACAGTTTGAAGCTGGCATTCGTGCTCAAGAAAATGATGTAGCTACAAATGCAATAGAAATTGCTGATAAGAATATCTCTTTTGTTAATATACGAGAACAATCAGAATCACGATTTATTTATGCAAGATTACGTCATGACTCTTTTGATAATGCCTATTTTCCGACACGTGGTATTTTTAGTGATATTAACTGGAAAAAAGAGATGCCAAATTGGAGTAGTGAACTTGATTATTCTTTAGTTGGATTTAGATTAAAAACAGCAAGTTCTAATGGTGATCATACACTATTACCAGCTATACAATATACAAGCACCTATGAAGGAAAGATAGGACATACATCGCTTCAGACACTAGGAGGCTTTGGAAAACTTTCGGGTTATCCTTCTAATGCAATTGCTGGAAATTCTCTTGGCTTAGGTGTTTTAGAATATCGCTATCGCTTACAACATAATGATTTTTTAGGAGCCTTAAGCGCTCCAATATATCTTGGTGGAATGTATGAAGTGGGAAATGCATGGCTTAAAGGAGAGAGTGTATCTTGGTCTGATATGATTCACGCAGGTAATATTTATATAGCATCAGATACCATTTTTGGACCACTTTATCTAGCATATGGCGGTGCAGACCAGCAACACACATCATTCTATTTTTATCTAGGTAATACTTTTTAGTTGGAGCCAACTCACGG
>JAYEPE010000122.1:0-3512 GCA_034723735.1 Campylobacterota bacterium
GTCGATATACTGTTTTTTCAAAATTTAGTAATAGAGTTGAAGAACATCCAAATGACTGGAAAGGATTTGTTCCTGATTTAATTATTATGAAGAAAAATAAAGTACGATGCTTCATCTTTGAAACGGCTCAAAGTATTCTGGAAGAACAATTTCTTAAAAGAGCAGAACAACTGTCTCATGTATCTTATAAAGATTTTAAAATAGAACCAAATCTTGTGATTCGTTCAAAAGAAACCTATCGACAATGTGCAGAAATTCTAAAAGAATATGAATTTAATATCAAAATAAAATTAATGAAAAAAAGTACGAAACCAAAAAAAGTTTTAAGAGAATAGATAATATGGCAGTAATGTCATATTATCTATTTCCGTTAATATTTAAATAAAACTCCCGCATTAACTTTATTCATCATCTTTTCACCTTTCAATTTTTTTACAATTGTTAATGCGAAAAGTGTTGCAGCACCAGATGCCTGGCCGGTAATTATATTGCCATCTTCTACAACCCGGGCTGATTCTGGCGTCAAATCTATATCATCAATTACACCTGGATGAATCGTAAATTTTTTATCTGTCAGAATGCCAGCATTTTCCAATACCATTGGGGCGGCACAAATAGCACCGATAAATTTATCGTCTTGATGCATTGTTTGAATAATCTTTTTAATTGAATCACTATGTTTCAAGTGCAAAGTTCCAGGCATTCCACCAGGAAGAACAATACCATTAAATTCATTGGCATCAATTTTTTCTAATAGAATATCAGCTTTGATTTCTATATTATGCGATCCTATAATTTTTGTTGAATCCAGGCCAACTGTCGTTACATCAATTTCGGCACGGCGCAAAATATCAATAATTGAAATGGCTTCGATTTCTTCATGCCCTTGTGTTAATGGCACTAAAATTTTACACATAATTATTTCCTTTTCATTTTTTTGTACATATTGATAAGAGCATTTGTGGATGAATCATGGGTTGAAATCTCATCTTCCTTTTCCAATTCAGGCAGAATTTTTTTCGCTAATTGTTTTCCTAGTTCTACGCCCCATTGATCAAAACTATAGATATCCCAGACAACACCTTGTACAAAAATCTTGTGCTCATACAGAGCAATTAGCTTACCTAAACTATGAGGTGTTATTTTTTTGATTACAATAGAGTTTGTTGGGTGATTTCCTTCGAAAACTTTGTGGGGAATTAACTCACGCACTTCATCAAGGGTTTTTCCATCAGTAAGAAACTCTTCTTGAACTTGTTGTGCTGTTTTTCCAAACGCTAATGCTTCTGTCTGTGCTAAAAAGTTAGAGAGTAGAAAATTATGATGTTCGCCAATACTATTAAGTGATTGTGCAGGAATAATAAAGTCACAAGGTATCATCTTAGTCCCTTGGTGAATAAGTTGATAAAAAGCGTGTTGCCCATTCGTTCCTGCTTGACCCCAGAGAATTGGTCCTGTTGAATAGTTTATTTTTTCACCACTACGACTTACTGATTTTCCATTAGACTCCATCTCTGATTGTTGCATATATGCTGAAAATCTGTGAAGGTATTGATCATAAGGGAGAATAGCAAAACTCTCTGCACCATAAAAGTTATTATACCAAATACCAAGAACTGCCATAATCGCAGGTAGATTCTCAGAAAAAGGGGCAGTTTCAAAGTGTACATCCATCTCATGAGCACCCTCAAGTAGCTCAATAAAATGATCATAGCCTATAGTAAGCGCGATAGAGAGTCCTATAGCAGACCAGAGAGAATAACGTCCACCTACCCAGTCCCAAAAAGGAAACATATTATCAGGGTGTATGCCAAAATCTTTTACTTTTTGAGCATTTGTGGAGAGTGCTACAAAGTGTTTTTCTACTGCTATTTCATCTTCTGCTTTTTCTAAGAACCACTCACGGGCAGTATGTGCATTTGTCATAGTTTCTTGTGTTGTAAATGTTTTTGAGGCGATTAAAAACAGTGTTGTTTCAGGGTCAAGAGACTTCAGTGTTTCAACAATATGAGAACCATCTACATTGGAGACAAAATGTGTATTTATATCAGGAATTTTATAATACTTCAGTGCTTCTGTAACCATAACGGGGCCTAAATCTGAACCACCAATACCAATATTTACAATATCAGTAATTCTCTTGCCTGTATAACCCTTCCAATCACCACTATGAACACGAGTACAAAACTCTTGCATATGCTCAAGAACAGCATTGATCTTTGGCATAACATCTTCACCATCAACATAAATAGGAGAGTTACTTCGATTTCGTAGCGCTACATGTAACACTGCGCGATCTTCTGTAGAGTTAATTTTTTCTCCACTAAACATAGATTGAGTAGCACCTTTGACGTCTGTCTCATCAAGAAGTTTTAAGAGAGTTGCAAAGATTTTTTCATCAATACGATTTTTTGAAAAATCTAAAAGAAAATCATCACCCTGTTTTTTTGAAAACTTTTCAAAACGCTCAGGATTAGAAGCAAAGAGTTCACTAAGGTGGGTATCTTTACTCTCTTCATAGAGTTTTTCTAGTTCTTGCCAAGCTTGCGTAGAGAGAGGATTGATATTTTTCATTATTGTGCTTCCTTTTTAACAATTGTACAATAGAGGCACTTATAACGAGTAAAATTGAAGAAACTTTATCCTACAATTATTCGAACAATTGAAGCCATAGGAGGCGAAGAGTGAACAATTTAAAACAATTGCATAATTTTGGGCAATCACCATGGATGGATTATATCCGCCGTGACCTATTTAAAAGCGGTGAACTTAAAAAGTTAATACAAGATGATGGCATTTCTGGTGTAACTTCAAATCCATCTATCTTT
The DNA here is from genome assembly GCA_034723735.1 of Campylobacterota bacterium. Lineage (GTDB taxonomy): Bacteria > Campylobacterota > Campylobacteria > Campylobacterales > Sulfurimonadaceae > S010-53. The sequence continues at coordinate 2,829 of JAYEPE010000122.1, forward strand.
GAAAAAGCGATTGCACATAGTGATGAGTATCAAGATGCAATTATTGAGTTTTCTGGAAAAAATGATATTGATGCTAAAGCAATTTTTGAATCTCTTGAAGTATCAGATATTCAAAATGCAGCGGATGCCTTAAAAGATATTTATGAATCAACTTCTCATCGTGATGGATATGTTAGCATGGAAGTCTCTCCTAGATTAAGTCATGATACTCTAGGAACCTTAGATGAAGCAAGAAGATTATGGAAGATGGTTAATCGTCCTAACCTTTTAGTAAAAGTTCCAGCAACACCAGAGGGTATTCCTGCAATACAAGAACTAATAAGTGAAGGAATTAATGTTAATGTAACACTTCTTTTCTCTCAAAAAGCTTATAAAGAGGTGGCAAATGCATTTATAAAAGGTCTTGAAATCCGTGCAGAAAAAGGTGAAGATATTGCAAATATTGCAAGTGTTGCTAGTCTCTTTGTAAGTAGGATAGATGCTCTTGTAGATAAGTTAATTGATGAACATTCTGATAAATCACTCCAAGCAATAAAAGGCAAGGTAGCTATTGCTAACTCTCGCCTAACATATCAGGCTTACAAAGAGATTTTTAATACAGATGAGTGGAAGATTCTTGCAAGCAAAGGTGCTATGACCCAGCGTTTGCTATGGGCAAGTACAAGTACAAAAAATCCAGATTAT
>JAYEPE010000123.1:0-16338 GCA_034723735.1 Campylobacterota bacterium
AGAAAAAGAAAAAGTTGAAAATAATGACAGTAGCTTTAAGCTTCAAAGCTATGTCGATAAATGGGAAAAATATAATAAAGAGAAGGCAAAAGAGCCTAAAAAGCCCTCTCATGTAGAAAAGCTTAATTCACTCCCTGCTATTGGAAAGTAAGTTTACTTTTTGCGTTGATCCCAAGAGAGTACGACCTTATCGTTCTCATCTTTTTCAACTGCCGCCATACCCATCACATTGTAACCTGAATCTACATAGTGAACTTCACCTGTAACACCAGAAGCTAAATCACTTAAAAGATACATTGCAGAGTTACCAACTTGTGTCGTTGTTACGTTTCGTTTAAGTGGAGCATTTGCTTCGTTCCAATTTAATATCTGTTTAAAATCACCAATACCAGCTGCGGCTAAAGTTCGAATTGGTCCTGCACTAATGGCATTAACTCTTTGCCCCTTAGCTCCAAGTTCTACTGCCATATACCGTACAGTTGATTCTAATGCTGCTTTTGCAACACCCATAACATTATAGTTAGCAATATACTTTGGTCCACCAAGATAACTGAGTGTTAAGATAGAAGCATCATCAGCTAAAACACTCTCTAAACGATTCGTTAAATCAATTAGTGAAAAAACAGAGACATCCATAGCAACAGCAAAAGCTTGTTTTGTTGTTTTCATAAAAGGCTCAGAGAGTGCTTCTTTAGGAGCGAAAGCTACTGAGTGTACTAGAAAATCAATCTTTCCAAAATCACGCTCTATTTGTGCGGCAAGACCTGCCATATGCTCCTCATTAGAAACATCTAATTCATAAACATACTCGCTACCCATCTCTTTTGCAATTGGTACAACACGTTTTTTCAAAGCATCATTAAGATAAGTAAATGCCATCTCAGCGCCCTGCTCGGCACATGACTTTGCAATACCATACGCAATCGATTTATTGTTAGCCAGACCTACTATAAGACCTTTTTTACCCTTCATCACCATATAACTCTCCTATTTTAAACTGTGTGCATCACGAATCATGCTACAAAAATCATCAGGGTTTAACGCCCCACTACCGACTAAAATTCCATCTACATTATCAAGTGCTAAAAATGATTTAGCATTATTAGCCTTTACACTTCCACCATACAAAAGTGGTGCCTCTGTATCTTCTCGAATTGCAGTATGAATTAACTCAACATCTTCAAGTGTTGGCGTTAACCCCGTACCAATTGCCCATACAGGCTCATACGCAACTACAAGGTTTTTATAGCTTAAATCAATACCTTTATATTGTGCGTCAAGGTAGGCTAAAAGCGCTTTATTACCTTCTTCACGAACTTCAATCGGCTCACCAATACAATAGACAATTTGAAAACCTTGCTCTTTATAATATGCAAATTTTTCAGCAATGAGTTCTTGAGATTCTCCGATAACATGGCGACGCTCACTATGACCAATTAAAACAGTTTTAATACCAAATTCTTGAAGTTGATCTAGAGCCAACTCTCCAGTAAAAGCACCATTAGCTACACCAAAGGCATTTTGAGCACCAATACTTACATGTAGAGTACGCTCTTGCAAAGCAGAAGCTGGAGGAAAAACGATAACCTCATCACTAATATTATTATCCACGCAATATGCTTCTACAGTTTCAAGATAAGCAGTTGTCTTAGCCCGAGTGAGATTACTTTTAAAATTTGCTGCTAAAATCATGCGTTTTCATCCATAATCAATTGCTCTACTCCTGGTAATACTTTACCCTCTAGAAGTTCTAAAGATGCGCCACCACCTGTAGAGATAAAACTCATCTCTTCATCTACACCAACACGTTTCACTAAATCGGCTGTGTCACCACCACCAACAACTGTTGTTGCGTAAGAGTCAGCTACAAAATGAGCAATCTTGGTAGATCCTCGTGCAAATTTTTCCATCTCAAAAACACCCATAGGTCCATTCCATAGTACTGTCTGGACATCATTAAGACCTTGTCGATACAGTCGCACGGTTGCAGGCCCAATATCTAAGCCCATCCAACCCGATGGAATTTCTTGAGCAGTTACAAGTTTACTCACAGAATCAGCCGCAAAAGTTTGTGCGGCAACAACATCAATAGGGAGGTAAAACTTTACACCCAAGCGGCGTGCTTCATCCATAACATGCTGTGCTTCTTCAAGTAGATCATCTTCTACTAGGGAATTTCCAACATCATAACCCATCTGCTTCAAGAAAGTAAATGCCATACCTCCTCCAATAAATACTTTATCGACTTTTGGAAGTAAATTAATCAATGCTTCAAGTTTTCCAGAAACTTTACTTCCACCAATAATAGCAGCAAAAGGACGTACAGGACGTTTCAACAATACGCCAAAAAATTGAATCTCTTTTTGAAGTAAAAACCCTGCTGCTTTATGCTCTGTATCAAAAAACCTAGTAATACCTTCTACAGAGGCATGAGCACGGTGACTTACACCAAAAGCATCATTGATATAAAAGTCACCCATTGCCGCTAATGCTTCTGAAAACTTCGCATCATTTTTAGTTTCACCTTTTTCAAAACGAAGGTTTTCTAAGAGCAAGACATCACCACTTTTTAAGTTTTTCACACACTTCATAGCGTCCTCACCAACAACATCTTTCGCAAGGATAATATCACGTCTTAAAAGTTGGTGCAGACGGCGCTGTACTGGAACAAGAGAGTATTTATCACTATATTCACCTTTTGGTCGCCCCATGTGTGAAGCAACAATGACCGAACAGTCTTGATCGAGACAAAACTCAATAGTTGCTATCGCTGCGCGAATACGACGGTCATCCGTGATATTACCAAACTCATCAAGAGGTACATTGAAATCACAGCGGATAAAAACACGTTTGTTAGCTAAATCAAGATCTTTGATTGAATAAAGTTGCATAGAAATTCCTATTAATTGGACTCATAAAATAGCCTGAATTTTACCCAAATTTAGCTATAATTTCAGTTAAATGAATGTAGCACTTTTTGGTGGCAGTTTCGATCCACCCCATAACGGACATCTTAGTATTATAAATGCTGCTTTGACTCAGCTTGATATTGATAAACTCATTATCATTCCAGCATATCTGAATCCATTTAAAACAAGCTCAGTTGCGCCAGCACACTTGCGACTAGAATGGTTACAAAAAATTACCACTGACTCTCGTGTTGAGATTAGTGATTTTGAAATCAAACAAGAACGACCAGTCCCAAGCATTGAAAGTGTTAGACATTTTCAAGAAGGGGTGCAGACACTCTATTTTATTATAGGGGCAGATAATTTGGCAAATTTGAGTTCATGGTATGCCTATGAAGCTCTTGATAAGGCTGTCACTTGGGTTATTGCTTCACGCGATAATCTTCCTATTGACACGCATTATCATCGCTTACATGTAGATGAGCCTATTAGCTCAACACAGCTACGAAAAAGACCAAAAAGAGAAAATCTCCCTAAAGAGATCGCTACATCAATCACAACTTATTATAAGGAATATCATGCAAAAACGCATTGAAACCATTACTGCTGTACTCGACAAACATAAGGCTGAAGCCATTGAAGTTTTTGATCTTAAAGAGAAAGACTATTTTGTCGATACCGTAATTATCGCTTCATCACTTGGAGCCCGTCATACTGAGGCTCTTTTAGATCATCTTAAGCGTGAAATCAAACCTGCCGAAGAATTTTTAGGAACTGATGTTAGTGATGAATGGATTGTTATTGACCTAGGAGATATTCTTATTCATATTATGACTCCTGAATATCGTGTTAAATACGATATGGAGACTTTTTTAAGTACACTTGAAAAAGAGGATTAGTTTTACTGTGCCAAGCAAAAGCCGTCTAACTTTTATAGCCCTATCACTCTTTGTGAGTGGTGGGGCTTTTTTTGGTTGCATAAGCCTAGTCTTGGCATCTCAAATTAGAGGAGTCCACAATGGATAAAAAATTAGTTTGAATGTTTTTGTTTATTATTAAGCTTATGCAGATACCACATAGAAAAAATTAAGGTAACTGTAGCAAAAAGCGTTACTATTGTTTGACCGTCCATTATAAATCCTTCTCTTTTTTTTGAATCAAAATACCAAAATATAAAACTTTGATAGCTATAAATGTATAGTTTAAGTTGTGAAGCGTTCCATCTCAGGAGAGATGGAACGAGAAACTTACAAGTAGCATCATGGCATAAAAGCAATTAAGGCGGCAGTAATTGCAACATTGAGGGACTCTACGCCTCGTTGCATGGGAATTGTAAGAGTATTGGGGCAATGTCTTGCAACACTTTGGCTTACTCCCTCACTCTCATTTCCTAATACAAAAATTGTTTTATCGCCTAAATTATTTGAGTAAATATTATTAGAGGCATGTGATGAAAGCTGATAAATTTTATACTCTTGTAATTTTGGTAAAATAGCTTCTAAGGTATCACAATAATAGATAGGAATTTTAAAAAGTGTACCAGCACTTGCCTTCATGACTAAAGGTGAGAGTTTAGCACTATTTTTTTTAGGCAAGATGATACCATCAATATTTCCAGCGGCTGCAGAGCGGATTATCATACCAAGGTTTTGTGGGTTATGAATACTATCGAGTGCCAAAAAACGAGAACTCGAAGCACTATCGCTTAATAAATCATTGGCATCATTATAATTTTTGGCAACAATATCAATGGCTACACCTTGGTCTTGTTTTGCATTTTTAGAGATACGAGAGAGTCCATTTTTATCATGATAAGCGATTTGCACACCTCGATGAGTAGCGAGTTGAATCATTTTTGCAATGACACCCTCTTCACGATTACTCTTACAAAGATGCAACTTATGGATGCTGACATCCTCATCTTCTAATACTTCAATAACGCTATTACGTCCATATAAGGTAATTAAACTTGCAAAAAATGCTTTTTTCTTTTTATACTCTTGCGAATCTTCCATTAATCTAGCAATCCTTTACAGTGTTCAAAGAGAAGATCTCTTGCATCTTCAATACGTATCAAGCCATTAGAGTCATTAGCAACATAGACCTGTTTGCTTCCATCATCATGCTCAACAAGAGTAACATCACGTACCGCACTTCTTTGTACTATATTTAAAGCACTAAAATAGGCACTTCCACAAAGTTCAGGATTTTTACTATCAGTCACATCAATAATTTTCATTCCAGCAGTAATATCTGCCACAAAAAGGGCTCTATGGTTTTGCGAAAGTGATACCCGAAGGGTTTCTCCTAAGACATTTGCACGGCTTCCCTCTGTCACATATAAGCCACGATACACAATACGTCCTGTATTATCAGTATTATAGATTTGAATTCCATTATCTGTAGAAACATAGAGCTCATTAGAGTTTGGTACCATATGTAAATTATACGCTTTTTCATTATTTGTCAAAAGGCTTGCATTAAGCTCAACAGGTTGCGAGCCTGAGATATCAACAGAAATCAATCCATTAGCTCCATCAGCAATATATATAATTTTTTGATTACTTGCAACAACAGAAGAGTGCGTATCACTGCCAATAGCACTGCTATTAAGGCGATGTGAATCATTTAAATCGACACTTCCGTTGCAATCCATATCACGAATATCAAAAATTTCTAAGCCCGCCGTCGTATTAGACACCAATAGAAGCTCCATATTATTGGCATTAGTTCGTGTATAGTCAACATCAAAGGTCTTTGCTCCTGCTGTTGTACTACGATAGTTTCCAATAAGTTCATGAGGATACTCATGAGGATATGGAGGCTTTATGCTATCAAGTCCCCAAATACCATAAATAACAAGTTGATTTTCTTGATCTGCTAAAAAAATACAACGAGAATTATTACGATCCATATACTCAACAGAGGTACCAAATCCACTTAAATTATCATCTAAATTTTGCAAGCGCTGTGTGGCTGAAGTGATATCAACTACATCCATACCATCATTTCCAGAAGCAATATAAGCAATATCATTAATATCATCAACTTTCATTGCCCAATATGCAAGATTACTTGCCCCATTATACTCTGATGACAACATTGCAGATGATGGTAAATTTTCAATATTGTCTTTATAGTCACTATTAAGTCTTGCAGGAATACTTGGCATTGTATTTTGCTGCGAACGTATGATTTTTTTCTTATCAAGAAGATTAAGTGCATTATAAAAAGCATAATAACGTGCAGCCTCAGCCACTTCTTTAGTATTGAGATATTCATTATAAAAGTTATATACGGTATTAAATTTCTCATCAAGTCCATCTATATCGGATGCATTAAAATCAACCGATTGACGAGCATCATACAAGGTATCTGTTAATACTGCAAGATTAATTTTTTTACTCTGTAGGGGTGTTTTATGGAGAATATCATCTGAAGATATTGAAAAAGCATGAGTATATTGAGAGAGAGCATCTTTATATTTTGTAACATTATAATCTAGTGTTGTACTATTAATATCGGCACTTTCGAGCAGAGCTGTTGTAGCCAAACTTAATACATTAGAGATACTATAAAGCGTATCATTAAAAACAATATCTGAAGCACTTCGATTACCATCAAAATCAACATCAATAAAAGTATCTTTAGCATTACTCATTGCTACTAATGGAAAAACAGGTGAGGAAGTAAAACTATAGAGGTTTTCACTCAGATTTTCTTGTATAGCTATTTGACCCCGAGCATCTTTTACAACAGCTCGCAATACAGGGGCTTGAGAATAGACTTGAAGCCTTAAACCACCGCTATTATCATCTTCGCTACATGATAAAAAAATTATTGAAGTTAGTAAAAGTAAACTTACATGTAAGATTTTTTTCATTAGTGGGACTCTCTTTTTTGAACATAATTTTATATTATACCATCACTATAACAATGATGGTACTCTTAAAAAACTAAGAAATTCTTTTAGCAATAGCCTCAGGTGTAAAACCAAATTTTTCAAAAAGCTGAGCTGCTGGAGCAGAAGCACCAAAGCTATCCATGGCAATCACTTCATCAGCTAGTTTGTACCACTCCATACCACGAGCTGCTTCAATAGCAATTTTTTTGCTATCTTGTTTAATGATACTATCAATATATGCCTTATCTTGTTCTATAAAAAGATCAAAACAAGGAATACTAGCAACATTAGCAATAACTCCTTTACTTGCTAAATCATCTCTTACATGTAAGGCTAAATCTACTTCAGATCCTGATGCCATTAATGTCATTGTAGCATTCTCATCTTCAGCAATCAGATAGCCTCCTTGAGCAGCACTCCCTTTCACTGCGTCAGGTAAAAGTGCCAGATTTTGACGTGAACCGACAAAGGCAGAAGGTGAGTTTTTCATCTCTAATGCCACTTGCCAAGCAATAACATTTTCCGCTCCATCTGCTGGACGCCAAACATAAAAGTTTGGAAGTGCACGAAACTGTGAAAGGTGCTCAATTGGTTGATGCGTTGGTCCATCTTCACCTACACCGATACTGTCATGTGTCCAGATAAAAAACTGTTGGATTCCACTGAGTGATGCAATACGCGCGGCAGGCTTTAGATAATCACTAAAGACGAAAAAGGTTGCTGAAAATGGCATCAATGGACCATACAACGCAATAGCATTTGTAATAGAAGCCATCGCATGTTCACGGATTCCAAAATAGATATTTTTACCCTTAGGAAAAACTCCCATATCTTTTAAATCTGTCTTATTTGAAGGACTTAAATCTGCTGAACCACCTAAAAATCCTGGGATACCTTTAGCGATAGCATTTAGCACTTTTCCATTTGTTGAACGTGTTGCTTCTGCTTTATCAAATTTTGGCCACTCGATACGTGAAAAATCAGGGCTGAGAAGTTGATTAAGTGCTTCATTTTGCTCTGCAAGTGGCAATGTTGTAAGCGAGTGATTCCATTGACGTTCAGCCAAATCACCCTCTTCAATTGCACAGCGAAAGCGTAACATTACATCTTCATCTACATGAAATTTTTTCTCAGGATCAAAACCTGCTTTTTTCTTAGCAGTTGCAATCTCTTCATCACCTAGTGGCGCACCATGAGAATGATGGGTACCTTCCATTTTATCAGCACCCTTTGCAATTGTAGTATTTGCAATAATAATACATGGTCTTGTTGCTGATTTAGCCTTTGTTAATGCAGCATCAATCTCTTCAAAATCATGACCATCAATCTCTAAAACTTCCCAGCCTTGTGATTCAAAACGACCTTGAATATTTTCAGAGATACTTAAATCAGTAGAACCCTCGATAGTAATACGATTTGAATCATAAATAAGTACTAGATTATCTAGCTTATTATGACCAGCAATTGAACATGCTTCATAAGAGATTCCCTCTTCTAAATCACCATCACCACAAAGTACATAGACCTTGTGATCGATTACAGGAGCCGTCTCAGAATTAACTTGTGCGCCTACGTATTTAGCAGCCATTGCAAAACCAACACCATTAGCTACACCTTGACCCAAAGGTCCTGTAGTAATCTCTATACCTTCAGTATGAGCGTATTCTGGATGACCTGGAGTTTTAGAGTCTAATTGACGGAAGTTTTTAAGATCCTCTACTTCTAAGCCATATCCCCAAAGATAATAAAGTGAGTAAATCAGTCCCGTAGCATGTCCACCAGAAAAAACAAGACGGTCACGATTTAACCATGAAGGGTTTTTCGGGTTATGTGAAAGATGCTCTCCTAAAACCACAGCTATATCAGCCATTCCCATAGGTGCACCTGGGTGACCTGAATTGGCTGCTTGAACCATATCTGCCGCTAAGAAGCGAATCGAATCTGCCATCTTTTGACGCATAACATTACTCATTTTATTTTTCCTTGTGTCTGTTAATGTACCTAGTAAGCACTGGTGAAAGTTCACTTTGTAAACACTCATCAAAACTTGCTAAACCTTGTGTTAAAGTATCAGCAAGCTCATCTGCCTCTTGCATCGCTTTTTCAAAACCTAAGATAGTTACAAAACTATTTTTATCACCATCATTTTGTGTAGTTTTTCCAGCTTCCTCTGAAGTCTGCGTTACATCTAGTATATCATCTTGAATTTGAAATAGTAAGCCTAAATCAATTCCAAAATCATACAATTTTTTCTCTAAATCTTTATCTCCACAGATAATAGCACCCATCTGTAAAGCAGAGGCAATCAGTTTTGCTGTTTTGTTTACATGTAAGAGTTTTATCTGCTCGATTTCAAGGGGAGTATTTTCAAAATGACAATCAATTGCTTGACCTAGAACCATACCCGAAGTACCACCATTTTTTGCTAAGGCACGGATAAGTTGTACACGTCTCTTATCTGAAAAAGGAGCTTCACTTAAAACTTCAAAAGCATGTGTATTTAAGGCATCGCCAACCAAAACAGCAGTCACCTCATCAAAGCTTACATGTAAGGTTGGGTTACCACGACGCAAATCAGCATTATCCATAACGGGGAGATCATCATGTATTAGTGAATAGGTATGTAAAAGCTCTATCGCGTACGCCGCATGAAAAGCACTTGAGAGCAATAAGGGCTGATACGCTTTTACTACACCTAAAAGGAGTACTGGACGAAAACGTTTTCCACCAGCAAGAAGCATGGCATGTAACGCTTTTTCATAATGTGGGTGAAAGCTCGAAGCTTTGGGAAGATGTACAGTTAAAAAAGCTTCAAATTCTTGCATAAGACCCTAGTCATTTTTTTTCGTAATTTTACCATCTTTTCCATTGATATGGATAAAAAACTGAAAATCATTCCGTTGAAAAAGCAAAGCATTGTCTATATCACTCTTTTGAACTCTTTTTTGTATATCTTTTGCACTTTTTACATCATGAAAGTTCACTTGAATAAGACAATCACCTACCTCAAGTTCCATTTGTAGCATTTTTGAAGTTAATGAACTAATACAGAGTTTATTATTTAAGGCAAGCCCAAAACGTTCTAAAAATGTATCACCAAGCAGACCACCACCAAGACGTTTTTGCACCTGTATCTTTACATGTAAGCGTCTGTTTTTACGCTCTATTATGAAAGAGTGTATGGAAGCTATTTTTGCAAAGAGTATCTTGCGTCGTAAATCACAAAGTGAGTTCACTTTTTTACCATCATAAGCAATTATTTTATCATTTAATTGAAATTGTTGATCTACAAAAAAAGGATCTATTTGGCTTACATGTAAGGCATTTTTTCTACTCTCAAAACGGATACCTACATCACCATATACAAGCTCAGAAGAGTTAAATTCTAAAAAATGCTTCAGATAATGATGATCAATAACTCCACGAGATGTTCCTACTCCTGCTAAGCCGCAACAATTATCCATAATAAGTGAAGGTTTTATTATTGTACTAGAAAAAGTTCCAAGCGCATCAAGACCACACTGTTGCTTTAGTAAAGCTCCAGATTGTAAGTTTTTTGCATCAATACTTACAAGATTATTATTGCTTTTAGAATAAAAAATAAAAGGATATTTAAATCTACTTGTATCATCAATAAGGGCTAAACCTAAAAAAGGATCATACTTTTTGACTTTATAAGAAGGACGAAATGGAGTATATATAAGACGATCATTTTTTTCAACTGCAATTGAAAGTGGATAAATGCTTACAAAAGCTTTAGAATCACGAGCCTTATCTTGACAGATACTAAACTCACCAGAGCATGAAAAAAGTTTTAGAGTTAAAAGAAGTGCTAGAAGAGAAGTGCGAAGCACTTAAGATTGCCCAAAAGGATTAGCCCCGCCAAACATTCCCATTGCACTACGTTTTTTAGCATCTTCTACCATTTTATTGGCATCATTAAATGCCCCAATCAGAAGAATTTGCAAGGAGCTTTTATCTTCAAGGAGAGAGTCATCAATATCAACATCAATAACTTCACCCTCTCCATTGATAGTGACACTCAGCATACCACCACCTGTTTTAACGGTGTACTCTTTTGAAGCTAATTCTGCCTGCATTTTTTGCGCTGACTCTTGAAAACCCTCAAGCATTTTACTCATATCACCCATATTTAAATTATCAAACATTAGATACTCGTTAGAACTTCAGTAATACTATTTTCATCATCAACCAAGACTACTGTTGGCTCATAAGTTTCAAGGTCTTTGTCATCGTATGTAGCATAAGCAACAACAATAACCTTGTCGCCTTTATGTACTTTACGCGCAGCAGCACCGTTAAGACAGATATCGCGTTTTCCACGTTCACCTAAAATGATATAAGTAGAAAAACGTTCGCCATTATTGATATTTAAAATCTCAACTTTTTGTCCTACACGCATTTTAGATGCTTCGAGTAACTCTTCATCAATAGTAATAGAGCCAACATAATTAAGGTTAGCATCGGTTACTGTAGCACGATGAATTTTACTATAGAGCATTTCTATGGTCATCTCGTTTTTCCTTATCTTCCCATCTGAGCAGCCATATCGGCTGGAGAAATCGCATCATCCCATAATTCAGGGTCAATAACATACTCTTCGACGATATTTCCACCGACAATATGCTCATCAATAATACGATCAATCTTTGCTTTATCAAGCTGTGTGTACATTACGTGACCTGGTTCAACAAGCATAACAGGTCCAACATTACAACGGTTCATACATGCACTACGAATAGGCTGTACTGTTCCAATTATACCTTTTTGCATCAATGTTTGTGCTAAATGCTGAAAAAGATCCTGTGTATGCGCATTTACGCATGACGGTTTTGGCATCCCAGGAGGTGATGACTGCTCACATTTGAAAATATAAAAAGCTGGTTGTGGTAAACCCATAATAGCTACTCCAAAAAAAAATTGCGGTATTATACCAAAGTATTATAATGTTCTTAAATCTAAATTATTTTCTTAAGATTTATTCTCATCCAAATTAGCTTGAATGGCATCTACAAGTCCACGAATCTCTTCCACATGATCAGGGTTAGAGTCAACTGAAGGCAACCACATTACTTGCAATTCATGTTCAGGGTAGAGACCATAAAACATCTCTATTGTCTCATTCATCACTTCTAAAGAGTCACATAATATAGCTTTATTGGTAATAGTATTAACCACTTCAAGTTGCCAAGCATCATCGTTTGAAATGATTTCTACTGTTATTCTAAGGTTTTCTTTTGTTTCACTCATATTATTCCTTGTTTTTTAAAAGTTCTCGTACGACATTCCTATCATCAAAAGGAAATTTTTGATCATATATTATCTGATAAGATTCATCACCCTTGCCTAAGACTAAGACAATTTCACCTTCAAGTTGTTCTTCTAAGGCTTTTGCAATAGCTTCTTTACGATTAGGATTGATATAAAGCTCACAGCGCTCATCAACACCCTCTTTAATCTCAGCAATAATCGCATCAGGATCTTCATTTCGTGGATTATCGCTTGTAAGATAAATCTTTTTAGCTAAAGCCCCCGCAATTTTTCCCATTAAAGGACGTTTGCTTTGATCTCTATCGCCCCCTGCTCCAAAGACAACAAGCAACTCTTTCTCTTTTAAAGCATTGAGCACTTGCGCCATGCCATCAGGGGTATGTGCAAAATCAACAATAACGTCAGGATCGCAACTCACTTTTTCCATTCGTCCACTCACTCCAGCAAAATTACCTACAACATCACTCACCTCTTCAAGTGATTTTCCCGTGACAAGATGTACTGCCCCAAAGGCTGCTAAAGTATTGTAGAGATTAAAAAATCCATGTAAATCACTATGGAAAGGAACAACATCTTGGAAATGTTGAATAATCCCACTGATGCCATCATTAAGTGAGTATGCCATCATCTTGTAGGTTGCATTGTGTTCCATACCATAGGTAAAAGCATTTTTAAAATTAAAATCTGCCTTGCTCTCATCACGATTTATCAACTTTTTTGTATCATCTTGAAAAAAGCTATTTTTCACTTGTATATATTCTTCAAGTGTATGATGATAATCCAAATGATCTTGAGTGATATTAGTTAGGATTTTTAACTCAAAATCAATACCCTCAATACGCTTTTGAACAATCGCATGAGAACTCACTTCCATAATAAAAAATTCACACCCCGAAGCTACTGCTTGATAGATATGACGGTAGGTATTAAGAACAGAAGGCGTTGTAAGTGATTTTGCTTCAATGACTTCATCATTCATAAAAAATCCACGCGTGCCCTGCATGGCTGTTTTATAGCCTAAATCAAGAAGGTATGAGTAGATGGCACTCGCTGTACTTGTTTTACCATTTGTACCAGTAATACCAATGATTTTGATACGATCTAAGCCAAAAATATGAGTAATATCTGAGACATTAATAATAGAGTGTGGATTATGACGCTTAGCATCATCAAGATATTTTTCATTTTGCGCAGTTAAGACAAATGCTGTTTGAGCATCGCACTCAGTAGAATTTTCGGTTACGTAACTGTATTCACAGTTAGGCAGTGCAATTTTCAATTACACTCCTTTTGAAGTAATAGCATCAAAAATTTCAGTTAATTTCGGATCATTTTTATATACACTTAAAGCACTATCAACATAGTTCATCGCCATTTTTTCAAAGCCATGTGTTACTAAATTTTCTAAAAAATCTAAAAAATCTTCTTTTTCGCTAATAATAACACGTGTTGAAAACATAATATTTTCAAAAATCTTTTTGAAATCACCCTCTTGTTCAACAAGCATTCTAAATTCATCATAAGTAATACCATTTTCAAACTCAATAGCATTTTTCAGAGGCTCACCTATCATTTTATGCAGTTCATCTATCGAGCCATCAATAGAATTTAAAATCTCACCAATAATACTGTCAGCCTCCGCAGAATCCTCTTCTCTTAAGACTTCATAATAGTCAAAAAGTGCTACAGCACTTGCTTCACCACTCATTGCCATCTCTGATAAAATAGCTCCATTATAAGCCTCTTTAGAATTTGGGAAATCTTTAAGTACAAGTGCGTAATTTCGTAATGCTTGTTCGTATTGTGCTTTAGTGAAACTATCACTAGCATTTGCGAGGGTTTTATATTTATTAACAGTTTTCATAATGCCCTCCTAATAATATTCTTATCTAAAATATCGGTTAAATCTAAATTTTTTAAAGCTGATCGATCTGGTTTTCCATGCCAAATGGTACATTAACTACGGTTAAATCAGGATGAATATCCATGCGTAACTGACGCTCAACACCATATTTCAAGGTATTACCACTACTTCCACAGCCAACACATGCACCTTTTAACTGTACATAGACAACACCGTTCTTTACCGTAACAAAATCAATATCTCCGCCATCAAGCGCTAACGAAGGTTGAACTTTGTCAATAACATTACGCACGGGCTCCATAAGTTCTTCATCTGAAAATGGAATCATTTATAAACCTTCTGTTTTTTGTGAAATGTAAAATAGACTAATCTCACTTAATGAATGATAAAAATTATAAGCTAAGCTAAATTCATAACATCAGATACATAGCTATCTTTACGCATTCCTACTAAAATTGTATCTATAGTATCATTTTCTAGCAAAAATTCCAAAGCGCACGCTTGCAATCGTTTATGACATGCCTTTAATTCATCTTTTAATTGTAACTTTGTGCTTTTAGAGCATTCAAAGGCTACCATCTTCTCGTATTGTAATAAAAATTTATCCAAATGTTCTGCTAGGGCATCTTGCGTATCTTCTGGTAATACCTGCAAAGCTTGAGAAAGATGTGGAATAATTTGCTGATGTAAAAATGCCTCATACTCACCAATCCAACCAAAACGATGGCGATTCGAATCAAGCTGTTCAATAAGATTATACATACTCTTCGTAGCATCATCTTCTAAAAGTTCTAAAACTCCATTGAGATGATGAAAATACTCTTGGGGTTCACTATACTCAGCAAGTCGAAACATCAAATTATTTTTTTGTGCATTTAAAGGACGATTAGCTAAAACTCTAAGTCCTTGCGCTTTTGCCCATGAGGCACACTTGAGACCTTCTGTTTCAAGTAAATTTATAGGTAACTGTATAGTTGTAAAATGATGCTTTTCATTACCGGCTTCTTGCGCCGCATTCTTAGCAAAAATCATCAAATCTTCGTAAGGTAAAAACTCTAAGTCATCTTGAGATTTCGCAAAACCATTAGAGCTAATCCCATAACTTCCTATGCGCCCTGCTTTGACTTCTAGTTCTAGCGCTACAAAAGCCTTGTATATACGTTCAAACATACCATCAAGAGCAAGAGCATGCTCTATATTATTATTCAAAGCATCCAAAATATAATACTCAGGATTATGAATCAGATAAGATCCAATTTTCTTTACATGTAAACGTGAAAGTGACTCACTTAATTGATCTTTTAAAAACTCATGATGAATACAGTGATACACATGATCTGAAAATTTCACCATCTCTTTAAAATCTTCACCCTCTTCTTTTACCCGTTTTAGCGTAGAACCTTGTAAGTACCCAAATTTACTAACAATTTCCACCTTACATGTAAGGCTCTCATCACAGTCATTCATAGCAATAGCAATAGCACGCTCTGCTCCACCATCCATATAATTTGTAGAAGTATCAATAAGCCTAACACCAGCATTAAGAGCCGTTTTAATAGATTCTATATGTTCTGTCAGATGATCTGATATACGGTATGTTCCAAAAGCTATCTTAGAATTCATCAAAGTCCTTAGTATTTTACTAAGCGAAATATAGCGTTATTGTGTTTAAGATTTGATCTACTAAAATCTGAAAAGTCTGGGATTAAACTAATTTAGACCTTAAAGACAAACATGATAGTTTAAAGAAACCTTAGATAAATAAAAAGAGAAAAGGAGTCGGGTTATAACTATAACTTTATCTCAAAACTTAAATGGATAATTATATATAAATCACTTTTGTGATATGAGAAATATTGAGGTGTTATGATGTAAGTGCGGGTCTTACTTATTGGAGGAATAATTCTTTTACATATAATCAGAAAAGTTATAGTTATAACCCGGCCCCTTTCCCCGGCCCCTTTCCCCTTTCCCTGGGGTTGAATTTGGTTGAATTTTAGTAGTAACAAGTGGAAATTCATTACACGGTACTTCTATTAAAACAATACTACTAAATCTGGCTTAAGTTATCTAAAGTTAAGATAAAAATAAGTACAATTTTTTGGCAAAGTAAATGACTGGATGAAATACTTAGTAATCCAGCAGGAGACTTGCTTTAACTACACAAACCTAAAGGAAAAACAGATGAGTGATATTGTTAGCCTATCATTATTTACAGCAACATACGACAATGAAGATGCAGCCAAAAAGGATTATGAGTCCGTAAAGGCACTCTATTATGATATGGGACTTATTGATACTTTTGATGCAGCTATCGTTGAAAAAGATGAGAATGGCAATATGAAGGTTATCAGCAAACATGAACAGCC
>JAYEPE010000124.1:0-3498 GCA_034723735.1 Campylobacterota bacterium
CATATTCCACTCTTACATGTAGGCGGAATACTCTTGGCACTTTATACTTTTAATGATGCAAGTTGGTTGATGCAGACACCTATTGGACCTAGTCCTGAGGGTTATCATTATACCTATGAACTACTTCCAACCTATGTGGCTTGGATATGTGTTGTAGTTTTACTTTATTTGCCATGCAAGTGGTTTGCAGGCTTAAAAGCTAGAAGAAAAGATTGGTGGTTAAGTTATTTTTAGAGCTTATTTAAATGCTCTAAAAATGGTTCAGGATCTTGATAACCGATAATAGTACGTCCTTTTACAAGCTTCCCGTTTTCATCAAAAAACAAGATAGCTGGTGGTCCAAAAACACCATATTTTTTGCTAAGGGCTTTTTCTTTATCACCATTAGCAGTGACATCGGCTTTGACTAAAACAAATTCTGACATCTTAGCTTTGACCTTAGCATCACTAAAGGTATTGTGTTCTAACTCTTTACATGCCACACACCAATCTGCATAAAAATCTAGCATCACTTTTTTGCCCTTAGAGTTTTTCAAAATTACATCTAGTTCTTCTAAAGATATGATAGTTTGAAAACTTGCTTCTTGAGTGCTTTGCATACTAGCAAGCTGTTGTTTAGCTGTAAATTCTGATAAAGGACGCAAAGGGTCTTTTGCCCCCGAAATTCCTCCAAAGAAAAGTGAGGCACCATACATAAAGATAATAATTCCCATTGATTTAGTAATAGCTTTGGGACAGCGAGGACAGTTGCTATGCAGTGGCTCAAAAGCACCCATATTCACCGCTGTTGCAATGAGTAAGAATGACCATAAAAAGAGTGTTATACTCTCTGGTAAGATACGACTAATCATCCAAATAGCAACACCAATAAGCATCACACCAAAGATGGACTTAATTGCATCCATCCATGCCCCAGGTTTAGGCATAAACTTACCAGCACTCACACCTACAAGAATAAGTGGCAGTCCCATACCCATACTCAAAGCAAAGAGAGCTATTCCACCTAAGAGGGCATCACCAGTCTGCCCAATATAGATAAGAGCACCTGCAAGTGGTGCAGCGACACAAGGTCCAACGATTAGAGCTGAGAAAAACCCCATCAGTGCTACACCTAGATAACCACCCTGCTTCTGCCCTACATTATTAAGACGTGATTGAATAAACTGTGGCATTTGAAGTTCATAATAATCAAACATAGAGAGCGATAAGGCTACAAAAATCAGAGAAAAAGTAATAATAACCCATGGTGTTTGGAAGGCTGCTTGCAAGTTGGCTCCAAACATACCTGCAAGAACACCAGCAACAGTATATGCAACAGACATTGCTAGAACATAGACGAGAGACATCATAAAGGCTTTACGTGTCGTGATATTTTTACCTTGAGCCACAATAACAGAAGAGAGAATTGGAATCATAGGAAAAACGCATGGTGTTAATGCAAGCAGAAGTCCAAAACCTAAAAAGCTTAAAATAATAAGTCCTAAACTTCCCTCTTTAAGTGTTTGTGCGATGGTATCACTTTCAGAACTAACTTGTACGCTCTCTTGTACGTTTTCTACTGTAGATGGCTTAGAAATTTCTTGCTTATTTGAAATCTCTGAGAGTTTGTTACGATCAATTTCAAGAGTAAAACTTTTTGTAATAGGTTCATAACAGAGCCCTTGTTCAGAACAACCCTGATAAGAGACAGAAACATTAATCTCTTTTTTACCTGTTTGTGTACCTTTTTTAGCAAGAGAGACAATAATCTTTGGTGAATCCAAAAAGACCATTTCATCATGATGTTGCACTGACGTTGGCATCTTAACCGACTTAAAAACAATATCATCATCTAAATCTAAATCATCTACATGTAACTTATCTTCATAAAGGTAGATATCTTCAGCAATATCAACAAAAAATTCAATTTCTTGCTTATCATTAAGTATTGCAGAGGGTTTAAAAGCCTCATCTGGCATCATAAATTTGGGAAGTCCTGCAAAAAGCACGACAGAGAAAAGTAATAAAATTGATAGTTTGCGCATAGTGTTCCTTAGTTTAATTGAAGAATTGTAACTAATAATTTATTTAAAAAATGTGATACTCGCTGTATTAAGAGATTCTTTTAATATTTTTTCAAATATCTTAGTAATAAAACCATTCTTGTCTTAAATTTCATCGCTAATACTTCTAGGGATAATACATTTAAATTGCTCTAATTCCCTATCATTTATAAATTCTACATTTGGATTTATCTCTAAAACTCTTTGGATGCCACTACCATATCCTGTATATGCCAAGATGTGTTCACAAATAGAGTCTAGTGTAGGGTTTCTACAGATAGAGCGTCCACTTTTGATATTATCTAATGTCAATGAATTTGTAAGTTTCCCTGGGCTAATTATCTCTACTCTATTATGAAAAATAAATACTTTTATCGAGCTGTTGATATAATAATCTCTATGGATAAGAGCATTGGTGATAAGTTCACCTAATACCCTCTCATCTATCTCCAATACACCATTAGAGTTAAAATCTTTCTCGACTTGTTTATATCGTAAATGGCTTTTGACAAACCCCATACTCTCGTCATAGAGCTTTTCAAATGTACCAAGCACTCTTTTTTTGGAGATGAATTTATCAATAAAAATCTTATTACCATCAAAATAACAGCAGTCAATATAAAATGAGGGACTAAATCTTTGCGGATTGATACCAAATATAAGATTACCCGAAAGTGTTAAGCTACCCTCTCTCATAATCATCTCATTTTCCAATAATTTTTCAAGTGACAATAGACCTTTCTCTAGTGACTCAAAAACATCTCTATTGTGTTTTTCCAAATAGAGATAATAAAGTTGGTGATTTAGATTATGGATAGTGGTTTGAGATAGTATCTCTTCATCAGCATAGAGTCCTTTTGGCCCAGAAAAAAGTCTTATTAACTCTTCATCAGACATTATCTTTTTATCTGCTCCAGATTTTGTATAGTAGATACCACTGCTTGTTTTATATGGCTTTGCAAATCCACTCTCTACAGTTACCACAACTACTCTTTTGCCCTCTATAGTGATATTTTTAGTGAGTAAATGTATGGGTGGTTTTACATTTTCTTGTCCCACATTTCCTACTAACTGACCTATTTTTTCTATATCTTGTTTATCTAAACCCACAATATTTTCATTATCATCTACACCAAAAATCAAAACACCACCACCAGCATTAGAAAAAGCCACAAACTCTTTTGCTAAATCTTTAGAAGATATTATCTGCTGTTTAAACTGTGTATAACTATCTTCACCGTTAGATATTCTCTCTATCAATTCTAGTTTATTCATACTATTCTCCAAATGTTAATTTCTTAAACGCTTGCCTATTTTCTTTCTTTAGTAATTCTACTAAACATCTTAGCAATATAATCATTCTTATCATCTTGTTGGAAGAATACATTTTTATTTTCAAGTTCTATTTTCGTTGTGTGTTCTTGAATATTTACTAACTCATCATAAGGTGTATTTG
>JAYEPE010000125.1:0-3489 GCA_034723735.1 Campylobacterota bacterium
CTGCATGTCTCAGAGATGCGTGATGAGATGATGAGCTACAAAAAAGAGCTCACTTCTGCAACAGGTCAATTAGATCATCTTACCTCACTTGATGACCTGCAAGATGAGATTAATGATATCAAAAAAGAAGTGAGTGTTGATACCGATAAAGAGACACCACCAAAGCTTGCACCTGAGGAGCCTGAGGTTGTAACCTTTAAAAAGAAAGCTAAAAAGAATGAAGCAAAAACCGAAATAAGCGATACTGATGTTTAGTGATTTAAAACCCCATTTAATTGAACTACGAAAACGCCTAGGAATTTCTGTAGCAAGTCTGATTGTTATGTTTTTTGTAGCCTTTTATTTTCATGAACCTCTTTTAGAGTGGATTATTGAACCCCTTAATGTAGCTTTAGAAGAGGTAGGTAAAAAATCTGTTCATGCCGCTGATGGAATGGTCACAACAAATCAAGTCGGTGGAGCATTCTTTGTTGCTCTTAAAGTTGCATTTTTTACTGCCATTATTCTTTCACTCCCTGTTATTCTCTCTCAAGTTTGGATGTTTATCGCACCAGGGCTTTATGCTAATGAGAAAAAAATGTTAATCCCTTTTATAATAGGTGGGACACTAATGTTTGGGATTGGGGTCGCTTTTGCCTACTATATTGTTACCCCTTTTGGATTTGATTTCCTTATTACCTTTGGTAGTTTTAAATTTACGCCTCTGATAAATATCGAAGATTATGTTGGATTTTTTACAAAAATCATGTTTGGTTTTGGAATTGCCTTTGAACTTCCTATTTTTGCCTATTTTCTTGCTCTTTTAGGTATGGTTAATGACAAACAGATGATTAGCTTTTTTAAATATGCCATTATCTTAATCTTTGTAGCTGCTGCGATGCTAACCCCTCCTGATGTTTTAACACAGCTTCTTATGGCAGGACCACTTATTATTCTGTATGGTTTTTCTATCTTAATTGTAAGGGCAGTTAATCCTGCTGCTGAGGAAGACAACTATGATGATGAGGATGATACGGAAGATGTTAAATCCCCTTAAAACAAGTAGTTATGATTATCACTTACCTGATGAACTCATTGCAACTCATCCGCTAAAACCTCGCGAAAATGCACGATTGTTAGTTTACAATCGTGCTAACAACACCATAATTCATGATTTTTTTTACAATATAGACAAGCACCTTCCTAAAGATGCTGCACTTATCTTTAATGATACAAAAGTGATTAAAGCACGGCTGTATGGTGAAAAGAGAAGTGGCGGAAAAATTGAACTTCTTATTAATCGTCCCTTAGATGCACATCATATTAATGTCTATATCAAAGGTCGCGTCAAAGAAGCCACTGAGATATTTTTTGAGAATGACTTAGTAGCTACCGTACTCAAACTATATGAAGATGGAAGTCGTGATGTTAGCTTTACATGTAAGGGTATTGACTTACGTTTTGAGGAACTACTCCCTATAATTGAACAGATTGGTCATATTCCTTTACCACCTTATCTCCAACGTGATGATAATCAAGAAGATATAATTAATTATCAAAGCGTCTTTGCCAAATTTGAAGGTGCAGTAGCTGCTCCAACAGCATCTTTGCACTTTAGTGATGCTCTTTTTGATAAGGTATGTCAAAACCATACACACGCTTTTGTAACCTTACATGTAGGAGCAGGAACATTTAAACCTGTCCAAAGCGAAACAATAACTGAGCATCCCATGCACTCAGAATATTTTTCTATCTCTAATGAAGCTAAAACACTCCTTGACTCTTCACAAAAGATTGTAGCCTTTGGAACAACATCAACACGGACTATAGAGTATTATGCACGAACCAAAGCCCAATCAGGTGAAGCCAATCTCTTTTTACATCCCAACAACAAGCCAATACGTGCAAATCACCTACTAACTAACTTTCACCTTCCAAAATCAACACTTTTGATGCTTGTTGCCTCTTTTGTAGGTCTAGAAGAAGCACAAGCTATTTACAAAGAAGCTATAGAGAAAGAGTACCGTTTTTTTAGTTATGGCGATGCGATGCTTATTTTATAATCTTTTTAACCATACACATCCCACTTAGATAACCTACATGTAAGCTTTAATTTAAACTCACTTTTCCATTTAAAATAGCTAACTTCCCCTCTAGTTCATACTCCAAAATTTTATCTCCAAAACGCTCTATAGCGCTATCATAACTTGGATTTTCTTTGCAGTATAAAAGAATTGGATCTTCATTTATAGTTGGTATTTCAGCAAATTGATTGCAAAATCTATCTATATTATAAATTGCTTCTGCCTTGCCCTCACAAAGAAGTTCTTGCGTTGCCTCACTCTCACCTATTCTATGAGGTAAAACATAAATCTTTTTATCCATCTTAAGAGCATACTCTACGCTTCGCATAGTACCACTTCCTAAATCAGCTTGCGTTACAATCAGGACATCACCTAAGGCAACAACAAGCTCATTGCGAACTACAAAACTCCAAGATCGTGCACGTACGCCTTTATTAAACTGACTTATCACTAAACCCTCGTTTTCTATGGACTCAATAAGACTTTTATTGACCGCTGGGTAGCGAATATCAAGCCCATTTGCCATAACTGCTATAGTGTTATAAGAATTTGCTCCTTTATGAGCAAGAGCATCAACTCCCATAGCTGCGCCACTTACAATACAGATATCTCTTTTACTTAAGGCTTGGGCTAATTGCATTGTCAAATTACGAGTGTATTGATTAGGCTTACGTGTTCCAACTATAGAAATTTTTTGTTTTTTTAAAAGAGCACGATCCCCTAAGAAATAGAGAGATTTTGGATATTTTTTCATTTTCTGCAATTCGGGAATTTCCCAAGAAACAGGAGTGATTTCTTTAGAGATAGTCGTTAATTCCAACAAGTTCAACTCCTTTAAAAAGGTGTTTAGATTCACGAATAGCTTGTAAAGTATCAGTGCGTGGATGCCCAATAGCAATAGCACTTCCGCTGCGTTTAGCAACAGCAATAGCTTTTTTTATCTGTTTTTTAATTTCAGCCACATCAGCCACATGATCCAAAAAAACATCACGTGCTATATATGGTAATCCATAATTTTTCATTACACGCGGCACCTTTGTTTCGGCAGTCGTTCGACTATCAATAAACATCATATTTTTTTTGCGTAAAGCAAACATTAAACGATTCATAGCAATCTCGTTAGCCGTAAATTTACTTCCTGTATGATTGTTTATATACTTTACCTTTGGAAACAATCTTTTAATCTCATTAATCCGTTTCATAATATGCTGTTGAGAGTCTTTAGTGTATAAAGTATTACTCTCTGTCGCATTAAAACTCATCGCTTCAAGAGGAATATGTACCATATAATATGGCTCTTTACTCGCAAGCTTAGCAGAATCAGGATGGCGTTTATTTGGAGGTAAAAAAGACATGGTTAAAGGTATATCAAGAGCTTTTATACGCCTAACATCACGCTTAAAAGAGACATCGTCAATAATAATAG
>JAYEPE010000126.1:0-3485 GCA_034723735.1 Campylobacterota bacterium
TGGTGCTAATGTTGGAGATAGTAGGGTTTATCTTCATAGAGATAAGCAACTAAGCCAACTCTCGTTTGATCACTCTATGGAAGAGGGAGAGTTTCGAGGTGTACTGACTCAAGCCATAGGAATAGAAGATGATGTAGAGCCATACTATTTTGAAAACATAGTACAAAAGGATGACAAAATCCTGCTTTGTAGTGATGGTTTATACTCTGTTATGAGTGAGGACAGACTAGAACAAGGCATTACTCTTGGTGCCCACTCTCTTGTTAAAAAAGCAAGTAAACTTATGGAAGATAATCTTCCAGATGATACAACGGCAGTAGTCATAGAAGTACTAAAAGCAGATGAAGTAAGTATCTTAAAACAACAAAAACTTATAATTCCAAATTCACTTAGTGTTGGTGAGAAGATAGATGGTTATATCTTAGAAAAATCTCTAATCCAAAATCAAAGAACATGGCTAGTTTCTAAAAAAACAAAACAGTATGTTATGAAATTTGCTCCATTAGAGGCTAAAGATGATGAAATAATTTTAGATCTTTTTGTAAAAGAAGCATGGAATGCAAAAAGATTAAAAGCTAACTTTTTTCCAAAAGCAGTTATACCAAAAAATAGAACTTGTAGATACTATGTTATGCAACTTTTTGATGGTGAAGATTTAGATTACTACCTAAAAAATAAAAACTTGACAATAGATGATTCTGTAGAACTTACAAAAACCCTATTGAATATGTCACAGTTTCTTATCAAGCATGACTTAGTTCATGGAGATATAAAACCAAACAATATTATGATTTCTAAAGATGAAGATGAAAACTTGAAGTTTAAAATCATAGATTTTGGAAGTATTACAGAAGTATTTTCAATCCAAAGCAAAGCTGGAACACCAAGCTATCTATCACCTGAGAGATTTAAGGGTGAATCTATTAGTGAGTCTAGTGAAATTTTTAGCATAGGTGTTACATTATATCTCTCACTTACTGGAAAATATCCTTATGGGGAGATAGAACCTTTTGCTACACCAACTTTTAAAGAGGCAAAAAAACCAAGCACTTACAATAAAAATATCCCAGACTGGCTAGATAGTATCTTGCTCCGCTCAATAGCAATAGACAAAGATATCAGATATAACCATTATTCAGAAATGAGTTTTGAGCTAAGATATCCAAACAAGGTTAAGCCGTTTTTTCCAAAAAATGCTACTTTAATTGAGCGTTCACCACTTACCTTTTATAAAATAGGATTTGCTATTATGACGTGTATCAATGTTGGCTTACTTATTTATTTTGGCTCTTCATCTGAGTAAACGCCTCTATTCATGAGGCAGTGACTCTGGTTCTTTCTGTTTTAAGTAAACTTTACAACGCAGATGCTTACGATACGCATGAATATCAAAGTTCTTTACTTCAGAAGCTCCATCATCAACAGCAGCTTGTGCTACAGCAGATGCCACCCAGATAATGACCTCTTTGTTAAAAGGTTTTGGAATAACATGATTTTTACCATACTCCAAATCGGGTTCATTGTAAGCAGCTTTAACATAGTAGGGAATTGGCTCTTTAGCAAGCTTAGCTAAAGCATGAGCTGCTGCCATCTTCATATTTTCAGTAATTTTCGAAGCCCTAACATCTAAAGCTCCTCTAAAAATTGAGGGGAAACCTAAGACATTATTGATTTGGTTTGGAAAATCACTACGGCCAGTTCCCATAATTACATCATCTCTTACCTCATGTACTTCTTGAGGTGTAATTTCAGGTGTAGGGTTAGCACAAGCGAAGATAATAGGGTTTGGAGCCATAGAAGCAACCATCTCTTTAGTGATGAGTTTTGGACCACTGAGCCCGAGTAGCATATCGGCATTTTTCATAGCATCGGCCAAAGTAACATCATCTGTATCAATAGCAAACTCCTGTTTGTAGCTATTTAAGTCATTACGTGCAGTATTGATAACCCCTTTTCTATCCACAACAAGAATATTTTTAGCCCCTAAATCTCGATACATACGAGCTGATGCCAAACCTGCAGCACCCGCACCAAGAACAACTATTTTAACCTCATCAATCTTCTTGTTTCCAATATCTAAGGCATTAAGCAACCCTGCTGAAGAGATAATAGCTGTACCGTGCTGATCATCATGCATCACAGGAATATTGACACGTTCTTGAAGTTTTCTCTCTATTTCAAAACATTTCGGAGCAGCGATATCTTCAAGGTTGATCCCGCCAAAGGTGTCTGAAATAGCGACACAGACATCAACTATCTCATTAACATCATGAACATTAAGCTCTATATCTACCGCATCGATATTGGCAAATTTTTTAAATAGAACAGACTTTCCTTCCATAACAGGTTTGCCTGCAAGTGCCCCAATGTCTCCTAAACCAAGAACAGCCGTACCATCTGTAATCACCGCTACCAAGTTTCCTTTTGCGGTATATTTATAGGCTAGATCTCGATTGCGTTGTATCTCCTTACAGGGAATGGCCACACCTGGAGTATATGCCATCGACAAGTCATCTTGTGTCTCACAGTGTTTAGTAACTAAGGTGGCGACTTTACCGCCTTTATGGTATTTTAGTACTTCATCATGAAAATTATCTTGCATTGCATCCCCTATTTATTAATATCTATATTCTAGCAATTACATTCTCGAATTCTTTAATAATTGTCTCTTTGCTCTCACCCTCGTGGTACTCAATTACATGTATATAGAGCATGTTGTCTTTTACATCAAGAGTTAAAGTCCCTGGTGTCAGCGTAATAGAGTTTGCAAGTAGAAGTTTTTTCCAATCACTTTTTAATTTTGTTTCAACTGCCACAATAGCAGGGGCAAGTTGCATATCTTTACTGAGTGTTCTTTTTGCAATTTGAATATTTGAGACAACTAAGTTCTTTAGTAAAACCAATACATACATTCCAAACCAAAAAGGATTTATAAATTCAAAGCTATTATGCTTAAAGAGCTTTGCATAGAGTAGAGCAATAGAAAAACTCACTCCTAATCCAACCAAAATATTATCTACATGTAAATTTGACGTAAGTATTAGCCACATTACAAAAAGCAGTACTGTCCAAAATAGTAAACGCATCTATTTATCCTTTGGCATATATAAAAAATCACTAGCATATTTACTAACATTCATATATTCTTCTTCAAGTTTCAAACTATCTGGTGGGCAAACATCGGTACAAAGTGAACACCAACAACAGCGTCCATAATCAATCCTAGGAATAGACTGCGAAGCATTTTTTGCATTATACTCTCTATCTGTTTTAACCATATCTATAGCGTCATTCATACAGACATCTTGGCAATTTGCACAACCAATACAATCTACTAAAAGATTAGTGTGAAAACCTCGATAAGCTTGTGCGGTTACTTTTTTCACAGCAGGATAAGCTATTGTATTTGGTTTTTGAAAAAATGCCCCTAAAATACTCAGTGGCGAGAGCGTTCCTTTTAAGTCAATAGAGTATTTCATCGTTCA
>JAYEPE010000127.1:0-3453 GCA_034723735.1 Campylobacterota bacterium
TTTATAGAGAACTGATTGCACAACCTTGGAGAATTATGTATAAAATTGAAAATGACACTGTTTATATTATGGCTATTTTTGATTCAAGACAAAATGTAGAAGAGTTGTTATTGCAAAAGCTATTAAGCGGCTTAGGGGGCTTAGGGGTCAGGTGACCCTCACCCTCTCTTTCAACACAATCCTTCCTATCTGAGACTGTGAAATACCTGTCACTTCTGAAAGCAGATGTTGTGAAAAACCTTTTTTATTAGCCTCATATAACACTTTATTACGTTCATGTATATTTTTGACTTTTTTTAACTTTTTTTCTAAGCTTTTTACATTTGGTTTACTATTTTTTATAGATGTCACTACAAGATTAGAAGCTTTTTTGATCTCTCCAAGTACTCTTTCATCATGTGCATATTGTATGAATGCCATTCTCTCATTAACATTTGGATATTGTTCAAATACAAATGATGATTTCAAACACGTAACAGCTTCTTCTTGTTCACTAAAGGCTCTGTAAGAGCTATGTTTATACTCACCTAACTTCTTTGCCATTTTTGCTTTTATAGGGTTATACTCTATGTATGCCGTTAACGCATAAAGATAGCTCTCTTGTGTTACAAACCATGACTTAAATCTTCCTTGCCAAAGATGACCTGAACGTTTATATTTTTTATTGAAATAGATAGCATATGATGCATTGATATGTTTCATATATTTTGAAAGATTCTCTTGGGTAGTCTCTATTAGAAGATGATAATGGTTACTCATCATCACATAAGCATGTACTCTAACCTCATAAATTGTTGATGCATCACAAAGTATCTGTAAAAATGTTTTATGATCTTCATTATCTTTATATATTACTCGCTTGTCCACACCTCTATTCACAATATGATAAGAGCCTACCATGTCTACTCTTGGACGTCTTGGCATTTTTCTTTCCTTGGGTTCATGTTGTTGTAGTGTATCAGAAAAGAGTTTAAGGGTCACCTGACCCCTTAAATTTTCCTTATATTATCTAAATTTTACAACTGTTTTGGTTTTGCATTACGCAAGTAGCCTAAGACCTCTTTGATAATATCATCATCATCTTTACTCGCACTTTTAAGCGCTTCTTTTGCACCATTGGCATATTCAATACTAATATTTTGCCCATAAGAACTCACCGTTTTAATCTTCTTTTGCAGTGCTAAAAGTTTGATAACCATTAATTCAAAAAACTGTTTAGTAGGGGTATCAAGTTTTCCAAAACGGTCGATTGTCTCTTCTTCGATTTCATATATTTCTACAGGTTCATCACACTGACTAAGACGACGATATAGCTCTAGTCGTAAACGGTCAGTATTGATGATTTCATCAGATAAGTAGGCTGATATAGTAAGTTTAATATCTACCTTGGCTTTGACACTTTCTTGCGTATTGCTGAGTTCTTTAATCGCATCTTCTAACATTTTGAGATAAAGGGAATAACCAATATTTTTAATATGCCCACTTTGCGCATCCCCTACTAAGTTCCCACCGCCACGAATTTCTAAGTCATGATAAGCTAAAACCGAACCACTTCCTAAAAATGAGTTTGACTCTAGGGCGATAAGACGCTTTTTCGACTCATCTGTTAGTTTTTCTCTATCTTCAACAATAAAATAGGCAAATCCCTCCGTACTACCCCGACCAACACGTCCACGAAGTTGGTGTAAATCTGCAATACCAAAACGATCCGCTCCATCAATAATCATAGTATTGACATTAGGCATATGGATACCTGACTCGATTATAGAAGTGGCTATCATCAAGTCATACTCACCCGCTTCAAACTTCATAAGCTCTTTTTCTGTCTCACTTGCACCTGTTTTTGAGTGGAGCATAATAGTTCGTAGATTTGGCAAGATTTTTTTAAGTTCGCCCTCTTTTATTGGCATATTTGCAATAGAGTTATGCACATAAAAGACCTGCCCCCCACGCCGTAATTCACGCATAATAACTTCTTTAATAAGCTTCTCTTCATAAGCTTTCACAAAAGTACGTACCCCTTGGCGTTCACTTGGAGGTGTTAGCAGTTGGCTCATTGTTTTAATAGAACTCAGTGCTTGATTAAGACTTCTTGGAATTGGTGTCGCGCTCATACTTAAGAGATGCACTTTTTCATAAAGGTTCTTTAATTTTTCTTTCTGTTTCACTCCAAATTTATGCTCTTCATCAATAATAACAAGACCAAGTTTATTAAAGGTAGTTCCAAAAAGCGCATGGGTTCCGACAACTACTTGTACACTTCCATCACTTAGTGCTGCTAAGGTAGCTTTTTTCATTTTAGGTGTCACAAAACGGTCAAGTTTGGCTATACCCATACCACTATCTGCAAAACGCTCTATAAGTGAGTTAAAATGCTGAGAGCTTAATAGTGTTGTAGGAACAATTAAAGCAGCTTGGTACCCTGCCCTAACAGTAGCAAAAATAGCATTCATTGCCACTTCTGTTTTTCCAAAACCGACATCACCACTTAAAAGCCTATCCATAATTTGACCTGAGCCTAAATTAGCAATGATCTCATTTATTGATTCACTCTGATCTGCTGTATATTCAAATCCTGCCAATTTTTGAAAGGCTTTTAAATCATTTTTATTGGTAGATATCACAGGAGCTTTGATAAGTGCGCGCGCCGCCGCAGTATTGATAATCTCACCAGCTATTTCAAAGAGGCGTTTTTTTTATTTGTCTTTAATTTTTACAAAGACGCCCATGCCTAAGCGATCAAGTGTCGGCAAGGTTCCTGAAGCGATATAGCGGTCTATAGAATCCAAATTCTCAACAGGGAGTAAAACTTTATCATCACCTTGATAGCGAATTGTTACAAAATCTTTAACCCCTCCTAAAATCTCAGCCTGCTCTATTTTTTCAAAAACACCTACACCATACTCTTCATGGACTACATAATCACCTGGCTTTAAGTCATCAAGAATAATAGAGCTTTTACGACGACGTTTTTTCTTAGTAGGTTTATTTAGAGAGATAATAAGTTCATCATCACTAATAATATTTAAAATGATACTAGAGTGTCTTACATGTAAAGTATCTGTCTCATACACTCCTGCCGCTTTTATCTGGGCTTCATTCATAGCAATAAGTGTAATTTTCTTCTTTTGATGAACTTTTAAGAGCGTAGGCACATCTGTAACAGCTAAAGAAGTATGATGTTCAGGCTCGGCTATTACAGGCAAGGACTCAATCAACGCTTCTTCAATAAGTTCATGCATCGGTTTAATAAAAACACTCTTTTTTTCTTGTAAAAAATCTTCAGCTAAATCATCAAGATACCAAAAACCCAAAGAGGCGATATCTTTAACAAAGCTGTCACTCTCACTCGCCTCTACCTCTTTACTAATACGTTCAAAAGCATCATTATCTAGAGAATAAAAAGCGGGAACAAGATGAAGAACTTCACACTCTTCACCTACTGTTCTTTGC
>JAYEPE010000128.1:0-3449 GCA_034723735.1 Campylobacterota bacterium
AGTGCCTATTTCAGGGCTTTAATTGGGATTTTTTATTTGTCAAGATGGGTGTAGAGTTTAAGTTTTTGTTACCTGTTACACGTGGTTTTGATACGTTTTCTCGTAGAATTTAGGTGCGAAAGTTCAGATTCTATAGAAACAATCATTAATAAATGCTTATTTTTGCCTTCCACTTTCTCTGATTTGTAGTTGGTTTATGCTAAAATTCAACTTATGACAAAACGAACATCTTTTACAATTTTTAAATCTGTTATCATCGCTCTTTTTCTTAGAGAAATACAAACTCGCTTTGGCTCTCAAAAATTAGGCTACTTCTGGGCCATCTTTGATGCGATGGTTATGGTTTTAGTTTTTACTGGACTGAAGTCTGCTATTGCAGAAAATTCTATGCCCGGGATAGATTTTCCAGTTTTTTTAGCTACCGGGTTTCTTGCATTTTTTCTTTGGAAAAATATAGTTAGTAAGTCTATAACTGCTTTTAGTGCGAACGCAGCGCTATTTAGTTATGTTCAGGTTAAGCCTATAGACACAATAGTTACCCGTTTTCTTGTTGAGATACTAGTCAGTACTATGGCTACTTTAGTCTTTTTAGGGATTGGGCTTTATTTTCAGTTTGACGTAGCTGTAAAAGACTTTAACATAGTACTGTTAGCAATTGTATGGCTTTCACTTTTTGGTTTTTCCATAGGACTTTTAAGTGCTGTTATCGGGACATTTTATGAAACATATACAAAATTTATCAAGATTATTATGACTCCTTTACTTTTTGTATCTGCTTTGATGTACACTGTAGAGTCGCTTCCTCCTGTTTTAAGGGAGATAATTCTTTATAACCCACTTGTGCACTTTATAGAGATGATTCATGGTAACTACTTTAGTGTTTTAGACACAAGGTATGTAGACTATGAGTATATGTTTTACTGGACTTTTATACCTCTGTTTTTAGGACTGTATTTTTATACTAAAGCTGAGAAAAAGATAATCTCTTCAAAATGATAGAACTTATAAATGTAACCAAGTTTTACAAAACATCAGGTGCAAAGAAGTATGTTTTAAAAAATGTGAATCAAATAATTCCATCGCATATAAATGTTGGTATACTTGGTCGAAATGGTGCTGGAAAATCAACTCTCCTTAGAATGTTAGGGGGCATAGACTTCCCAAACTCTGGAGCCATCTCTTCAAACAAATCATTCTCATGGCCTATGGGTCTTGCAGGTGGTTTTCAAGGTTCTATGACTGGACGACAAAATGTCAAGTTTGTTTGTCGCATCTATGGTAAAAGTGATATAGAGATAGAAAACGCAATAAACTATGTGCAAAATTTTGCAGAGATAGGCGACTACTTTGATATGCCTATAAAAATCTACTCTTCTGGTATGAAATCACGTCTAAGCTTTGGACTTAGTCTCTTTTTTGACTTTGATTATCTTATAATAGACGAAGCACTATCTGTTGGAGATAAAAACTTTCAGGTGAAATCAAAAGCAGCACTAAGAAAAAAGATGGAAAACTGTAATGTTTTACTAGTAAGTCACTCTATGCCTATACTCAAAGAAATTTGCCAAGCGGGTATAGTTGTACATGCAGGTCAAATGTACTACTTTGATGATATAGATGATGCTATAAAAACTTATGATAAAATAAACAAACAATAATTATATGGAACAAAATGATTAAAAAATTTATACAGCTGTTTTGGTTTGAAAAAACAGATAAAACGCAAGAACATAGAACATTTCGTAAGTCGTATGCTCGTTTTTCTAAGCATGGGTTTTCTGGTATGAGAAGTAGACTTGATAAAGACTATAGTAAGTTAGAACAAAATATCGTACTCAATAGTCAACTGGAAAGACGATATTCAACACTAAAAACAAGACTCTTTTTTATAATGCTTTTTATATTTGTATTAACATATACTCTATTTTTAAAAGCTGAACTTTACGAGTCAAAAACAGCTTTGATAGTTCGTGATCTTAGTGCATCATCTCCAACTGCAAATCTAGGTTTAACTATTTTGGGTGCTGGTTCTTCTTCGCAGCTCCAAGACTCTATGGTTGTTCAAGAGTACTTATACTCTTTAGATATGTTTTTACTTTTAGATAAAGAGTTTGGACTTATAGAACACTATAAAAGTGATGAACTCGACTTTGTTGAGCGATTAGCTAGTGATGCTACTATGGAGAAGACTTTAGAGTTTTACCAAAAGAGACTTCTCATCAACTATGATGAAGTCTCTGCAATTTTGCATCTTGCTTACTCTCATACTAATCCAAAAACAGCTCAAGAGATTTTAGAGTTTATGGTTAATCGTGTAGAGTATGAGCTAAATGAGTTTAACCGCAGAAAAGCAAAAAAACAGTTAGCTTTCATAGAGATAGAACACAATAAAAATAAAAAAAAGATGTACAACTCTTCTGCTATACTAGAAAAGTATCAAAACGAGCACTTACTTTTAGATCCAACCA
Organism: Campylobacterota bacterium; assembly: GCA_034723735.1. GTDB lineage: Bacteria > Campylobacterota > Campylobacteria > Campylobacterales > Sulfurimonadaceae > S010-53. The sequence continues at coordinate 2,469 of JAYEPE010000128.1, forward strand.
ATAAGGCAACATCTTCTGTCGCTATAATTGCGAATCTTGAAGCAACACTAACTCAAAAACGCATAGAGTATAAAACGAAAAGCAGCTATCTAAATGCTAATAACTATGAAATAAAAGCTCTAAAAACAGAGATAAGAGAGACTGAACGCTCTTTAGCAAATGCAAAAAGAAACCTAACAGGCAAAAGTAAAGATAGACTCAATAAAATTCTTTTTGAATATGAAAAACTAAAAATGCAACTAGAGTTTGATACAGAGGTATACAAAAATGCTCTTATACAGCTTGAAACAACAAAACTTGATGTTCTAAAAGAAGCTAAGACGCTAAGTATAGTTAGTAAGCCAAATTTACCAGATGGATATACCTATCCCAATAAGCCAAAAGTGTTTATAACCTTAGTTGTAGTAATGTTGTTAATGTACGGTATCTTTTCAATGTTAGGTGCTATAATTAGAGACCATAAGGAATAAGTATGCTAAATAAAATTATTGACAATATAAGCACAAACGAAAATATTTTATTTGCTTATCTTTTTGGTTCTTATGCAACAAATCAACAAACAAAAGATAGTGATGTTGATATAGCAATCTATTTGAGCACTTATAGTTTAGATTTAGAATTGCAAATAAATTATGAACTCTCAAAACTATTAAATAAAGATTTAGATATTGTAATTTTAAATAGAGTAAAAAATATTTTTCTTCTTGAAAATATTCTCAAAGATGGAGTACTTCTAAAAGATAGTGAAGAAAGAGTTGACTTTGAGCTTGTTAAAGAGCATGACATACTGGACTATAAAGCATATAGAAGGTATATAGATGCAGCATAAGATTAATAAAAAAATAGCAAAATTAAATTACTGAACTTTCGCACCTAAATTCTACGAGAAAACGTATCAAAACCACGTGTAACAGGTAACAAAAACTTAAACTCTACACCCATCTTGACAAATAAAAAATCCCAATTAAAGCCCTGAAATAG
>JAYEPE010000129.1:0-3448 GCA_034723735.1 Campylobacterota bacterium
TTTTGGCTGTTTTAAATTACATGTATATTCATCATATAAATCCCAAGCATAGCGAATTGGAGTATGACAATAGCTTACATGTAACTGATCATCTCTTTTTTTTATTCCCTTAGCAACTGCCCAAGAGCTACTGATAATAAGTCTATAATTACTTAAATCAAAGCCCTCTATCGCTTTAGGAAAAAGAGGAAGATAATTTCTAAAATATGTTTTAGCTAGAGGCAGGTTTTGTATAAAGCTTGTTGCGGCATATTTTCCATTTAAGATGTTTTTTCGCTCTTCATCACTTAAAAAATCAACTAAAGAGTAAATATCCGCCTCTGGATAAAGCTCACAAATAGCCTTTAAAACTTTTTCAGCTCCCGCATCTGTGACAAGCCAATCGTGAATGATAGCAATTTTCATTACTTAACTCAATTCCGTCTGAATCATATATCCTGTGCCACTTACATTTTTAATAAGTTCTTCATCAGTCGCCGAGCGTATTCTAAACATCAAAGAGCGTAGCGTTCTATCATTGACTAACTCTTCCCAAACATGCATTGATATCTGCTCATTTGAGATGCTAATATTTGGCTGTGTAGATAAAAGTGCGATAAGCTTTAAGGCTTTTGGTCCAAGCTCTATCTCTTTAGAGTTTTTAAGAACACGGTTCTGTTTTGTGAGATAAACATAACCGTTGATGAGATGTATTTTTTCAGGTATTTTCTCAGATTTTTTTTCTGATGCTGGAGTATCATCATGATGCGCAATAGCAAGCCGTAGTGTCGCTATAATTTGCCCTTCATTGTAAGGTTTTGTTAAATAACCAACCGCATTAGCCTCAACAGCGTAATCAACCATCTCTTGATCAGTATAGGCAGTGAGAAAAATAATTTTAGTGCTGATGCTTTGGCTAATACTAAGAGCAGCCTCAGCTCCACTGATATTGTCTCTAAGCATAATATCCATAAAAATAAGATCAGGTTTTTTCTCTATAGAGACTTTTATCGCTTCTGCTCCTGTATCGATGATATCTATGACACTCACGCCATGATGCTCAAGAATTTCTTTAAGATACTCCGCAGCAATAAGCTCATCTTCTACAATAATAACTTTGATATTATCCATTTTCAAACTCGATTTCATAGTGTAATCCCTTGGGACTTGTGAGCGTTACGCTTCCGTTTAGCTGTCTTGCAGCAAGATGAATAAGCTTAATACCCAAAGATTTACTTTTAAGAAGCTCTTTGGGATTATCTGAACCAATGCCGTCATCACTATAGATAAATAGATAGTTCTCTTCTTTAGGATGTAATTCTATCGTTATATTACCCTCTAAACTCTCAAAAGCATATTTAATACTATTTGTAAGTAACTCATTTGCAATGATACCGAGCTGTATCATCACTTCGAGACTCATCTGTTCTTTATGCGAAATAATAGTTACATGTATATTTTGATTTTTAGAGCACATGCTTAGCTGTAAATCACAAAGACGGCGCATATAAGCATAAAAATCTATATTTTCAAGGTCATCAGATTTGTAAAGCATCTCGTGAACCATTGCCATAGACTCTATACGGAGTTTACTTTTGATAAGTTGCTCTTTTTCATTTGCATTGAGTGAATTGGCTTGAAGACCTATTATAGATGCGATAACATTTAAGTTGTTTTTAACACGATGATGGACTTCACTAATCAACATCTCTTTTTGTCTATTTGAGCTATCAAGTTCATCAAAAGTTTTAGCGATAGAGAAGTGATAAAGAAGCCCAAAAACAAAGATAATAATTGCTGTATAAGCGAGATTGAAAAGTGCTTGAGGGTTTTGAACAAGAGGGTTGTTAGGATTATTTAGATATTCGATATAGAGTAAAATTGCCATAAGAATAAAAAGTGCTAGCTCTATTAAAATAGAGTGTTTAAACTCTATAAAAAGCAAGGTAGTCAAAGGAAGTAAAAGGACAAATACAACAGACATCGTAGCAAAATGGTTTATAAAAATAAGTGTAAATAGGGCTGTTGAAATAGTAGCTAAAAAGATATAAGCAGATTTTTCAACCTGAGAGTATTGGCGCAAGCCCCAGATATTTAACAGTAGCACTCCAACTACACAAGATTCAATGAAAGCATTGCCGTAACGCTCTGCCATAAAGTCAATGATTAATGCAATAAGATTGACTAAAATAACCGTGATATGGAATCGGTACAAAAGAGTGACTTTTGAGTCACTATGTTTTATATCAAGAAAAAGATGTGTTAGTGTCATTTTTTATCTCCATTCAAGAAGTTATTTTAAAATTTTATAAACTTTATCTTCACTTTTCATTTGGATTGTAAACTCAACCCTTCTTGCTTTTTCTCTCACTATTAGTTTAGAAAATGCCATACCATTTGCTCTAAAATTTTTCTCAAGCCAAGGCCTGTTTTGCTTTATAGTCTCATCTTCTAAACTGTAGCAGTACGATAAAACATTATAAGCTCTAGTTTGTGAGAGTCGCATATTGTTTAAATAAATCTCTCTTTGAGAGCTTGTGCTACCCCACTCATCTGAAGTATGCCCCTCAACTCTTAGCTCTTTAATCTCAGTTTTATACTCTTTTGAAGTCAAAATTTTTATGTATCTTGGAAAAAACTGCTGCAAAATTGTTTTAAATTCATCTTTTAAATCACTTTTACTTATCTCAAATAGGACATTTGGTGAATGAAATATAATGCTATTATCTTTAGTGATGTTGGCATCCCACTGTGCTAAATCGTCTTCAAACTCGGCATATAAAGCTTCATTCAGGTTTGCCTTGGTATCTCTATAGGAGCTTGCTATATCTGTCATCTCCTGTTTTTCAGACTCTACTTCTATCATAAAACCGATAGCTATGAACATAAAAACCAACATCAATCCAGACATCATGTCCGATATGCTCATCCATTCACTATTCGTTTTCAGTGTCATCCTTTAGTTTTTGGATGATTGAGAGTGTTGTAGCGACACTCATGCCGACGATTGATGTAAAAAATGCTGTTTTTAATCCTACTAAAATCTCATTTACACTATTTATGATATCTTCTGGATTAAAACCTTGTAGGCCAATAAATATTCCTACAAATGTACCAAGAACACCTATGCTTACAATTTGACTTTTCAGATCTTTCTTTAGTCTGTAATCAAGAAATCCAAGCACGAGAATAACTATTAGAAAAATAATATTTACAGGATCTAGCAGAACATCTTGAAAGGAAGAACTTGAAGAGCTATTTTCATCTACAGCTTTTTTGCAAATTCCTAGAGTTAAAACTGCCCTATTGCTAGAGACAATTTTTTCACTAATACCCTCTATACTAGCTAACTCATCGATGCTTTTAAAGCATTGGTTCATCTTTCGATACTCTATAATCTTTTGAGATTTTGCCTTTCCAATACCATTAAGTTTTAAAAGCTCATCAGCTGTAGCACTGTTTATATCTA
>JAYEPE010000130.1:0-3446 GCA_034723735.1 Campylobacterota bacterium
AGTGAGTCCTACAAGAATCTCAAAAAGAGCCGCGCCATCACTTAAACTTCCAGCACTATAATGCTCAATAGCGTACTCATAAAGTGCTCGAATCGTAGCAAAGTCTTGTACTTCATCAAGTTTGAAACGTCGCGCTATTTCAAGTGCATTGGTAAGGTTTTCTAAGGCTAGTTCTAAAATATTTGCATAAAAACCTGCAATATCACTCTGCCCTAACACATCGTGAGCTTCTTGTTCTAAAACATAGAGACTTGCGATATCTCCCTCTTGCTGGGATTTTAAAACTTTTTCTTTAAACTCTATAATCTTAGTGCTCATCTAAACATTCCTTTATTCTCATTAGTGCTTCGCGTGTTTTTTCTTCATCTTCTACTAAAGCGATACGAATATAATCTTTTGCAGGGTTGATGTTATTATCTTCTCGACCTAAAAATTCACCAGGTAAAACTTTAACATTGTATTTCTCATAGAGCTTACATGTAAACTCTTGGGCATTGTTTACATGTAACCATATATAAAAAGTGGCTTCGGGGATGTCCGTTGCTAAAATCTCATTTGCAATTTCAAAATTCTTTTTATAAATGCGTCGTGCACTACTTACATGACCTTCATCAGCCCAGGCTGTTGCTGATGCGACTTGCAGTGGTAAGGGTGAAGCTGCACCAACGTAAGTGCGGTATTTCATATAATTTTTTAAAATCCCAGCATCACCTGCGATAAATCCTGAACGTAATCCTGGAGCTGATGAGCGTTTTGAGATGGAGTTAATTACTAAAATATTTTTAAAGTCATTATTGTTTACATGTAAGGATGCTTCAAGTAGAGATGGTGGCGGTGTATTTGTGTAAATTTCGCTATAACACTCATCATTGAGTAGAATAAAATCATGTTTTAGTGCTAAATTAACCCATACTCCTAAATCATCAAGGCTCATATTTGAGGCAGTTGGATTGTTAGGAAAATTGATAATAACCAAATCACAATGCGCTAATTCGTCTTCATTGATTTCAGGCTTAAAATCATTCTCTTGCTTAAGATTAATATAAATTGTACGCGCCCGAGAAGCGATGGCTGCGCCCTCGTAAATCTGATAAAAAGGATTAGTAAATGCCATAGTTGGCTCTTTTTTATCAAAAAGTAAAAACTGCGGAAAGTTAAATAAGACCTCGCGCGTTCCAAAGGTAGGAATGATTTGAGAATTATCAAGTTTAACACCAAAACGCTTCTGCATAAAGCCAATCATCGCTTCTCTTAAATAGCCCTCGCCTGTAGTTTTTGGGTATTTTTTCAGTAGTGGTGTTGCTTCACGAAGGGCATTTTGAATAAATTCTGGTGTCTCAAACTGAGGTTCACCGATGGTTAAAACAAAGGGTTTTAAGGCTTTGTTAGGAGTGATATCTTCTAAAAGGGTAGTAAGTTTTTCAAAAGGATAGGGCTGAAATGTCAATAGGGACTCTTTACATGTAAAATTAAGTTGTATTATAGCTAATTGAAGTAAAATTGGGTTTCAAGGAGTATTAACACATGACAAAGCATTTTAAAACTATTATCATTTCATCACTCTTGCCTTTAGTTTTGGGAGCCACTTCCCTGCCACAAGCATCTGAAAAACCGCTACTCAATTTACAGCACTACATAGATTATACATTTGATGGTGAGATTGATATTACATGTAAGGAGAAATCTGCACTCTATATTTGTGAAAGTTATAATCAAAGCATTAGTGAAATTGATGATGCCAATGTTAGCTCTAGTGCTAGTTTCAAGAAGATGCAGATACATTTTCATACTAGCCTCGCATCACATCTAAAAAAAGAGCTCTTTGAGCAGACTATACAAGAGATGAAAGAGAGTGAAATTGCGACACAAAAAGCATTAGATAGTAATAATCTTATGCTTATCGAAACACCCTTGGAAGACGCACTTAATCGTGCTATCATGGGAAATTTACTTCATATAAGTTTAGATGGTTTTGATGCGAAACATAGTGAACCAAAATCTCATATAAGCATAAAAAATATCACCTATACCAATAGCATGAAACCTACAGCAAAAGGGGTTAGTTTTGTTGAGCCAATTTTTGGAAAAATAGAACTACGCTATACTCAAGCACTTATGGATGGTAATGATTCTACACCTTTTTATCAAAAAATTCCTGCTATGCTAGAAGAGTGGTTTGAAACACATAATGAAAAACGTGCTTCGTATGTGGGTCAAAAACTACATGAACTGTATGTTAATGAGGTAATTTCACCTGTAGATGGTAGTGTGATTTTAAGTACACAATATCTTGGAAAGGATGCCATGTCACTCACTCTTGAAGCTACTAATGATAATCATAAAAACACTTCAGGAAGCTTTAGCTTTAGTGGTGAATTGCGTAATATTTCAACTCTATTTCAAGCAAGTAAAGGCACGATTAGTGCGGGTATGCCTGATTTTCTTTTTAACTCTTTAGAACTACACTCTTTTAATAAGGCAGATAACTACCGTCATCTTATTAATAATGATAAAAAACTCTCCAAGTATGTTCGTGAATATACCAAACTCATTCATGAACATTTTGATGAGCAAGTTCAAGCTGCTACAAGTAATGCCATTGTAACGCAGTGGTTTGAGGAAGCAAAGGTGGCTTTTACAAAAATTATTCAAGGTGAAGCTGATAAACTTGATATATCAATTAGCAATAAAAAGGGGCTTAGTGCCATGGAATTATTTGGTATTGTGATGGGGAGAATGATGCAAGCGCCAAAGAAAGGCTCACAAGCACCAAGCCAAGAAGATGTCGCTATAGATATGGCTACGGAGTATCTTGAACTTAAGATTAAGGCGCATTAGTGCCTATTCTTTTGTCGCATCTTTAATTTTGCAAAGGATTGCATATCTTCTACATTATCAAATTCATCAACAATCTCTGCTCCAAGAACCGTTTCAATTGTATCTTCTAAGCTAACAACACCCTCTGTCTGTCCAAAGTTGTCTTGAACTAAAAAGATATGTTCTTTGCGTTTAATAAAAAGTTTTAGTGCTTTAGAAACGGGGATATTTTCATTAATTTTAAAAATAGGAATAGCAAGTTCTTGCATGGTGACTTCAATATTTCCTTTAAGTTTTTCAATCATCAAAGTACGCAATAAAACCATACCTGTAATAGTATCAACTGTGTTTTCATAGACTGGTATTCTTGAAAAACTTTCATAATCTTCTTGTGAAAAAAACTCATCAACACTCATTAAAGAAGGAACTCTAAAGACAACACTTCTAGGAGTCATAATCTCTTCAACTTTTAAACTTTTAAGATCAAGAAGATTATCGATCATGCTACCCTCATGCTCATTTACGATACCCTCTTTTTCACCTTGATCGGTAATCGCTTTAATCTCACCCAAAGATACCTTTTCATTTCTATTGGTATTAAAAAGTCGTGTTAAGAAAGACGAGACAAG
>JAYEPE010000131.1:0-3441 GCA_034723735.1 Campylobacterota bacterium
AGCTTCTCTTCTCACCCGAAGGGCAACACTTAAAAGGATTATCTTCTGCGTTGAAGCTTAGTCGATGATGCTATTGCATCACCTCAAAGCTTCGCCTTGAATATAAACCTTTTAAGTGTTGTTGAATATGTCATTTATTATGGTCGGGCACTTTATTAATGGAATTATAGGCAAGAATGACTTAGGATGGCTTTAAAACAGATATAAAATCTATCTCTCAAAAAGAGTTAAATTCTAAAGATATTTTTCTTTAATTCGTTTTATAACAGACATGAATTTATCTAAGTCATATGAGGCTTCAGCAAGCTTTTTTGAAGCATCTTCGATAGAGTCTTCACTAAACTGCTCTTTTATATTTACAGCTGCTCTTACAATATTGAGCGCATCGACCTCTCGTTTAATACTATCTGGAACCTCATGTTCATTACCTTGGTATTTCATACATTCTATAAAGGTACTATTGAGTTTCCAATGTTCAAAGATGAGAGCATTAATTTGAGCAGTAGTCATATTAACATGGATATTTTCTACGTATCTCAATTTATCAAAATTTTGGACATCACGTAAAAATTCATCTTCTTTATGTCGGTCTAAAATATCTTTTGCTATCAGTATTTTTCCTGTTTCCATTAAAAACGCAATAGGTGTTAATAGCTTAGCAACATCAATATCAACTCCCATATACCATTGAAACATCAATTCACTCTGCATCATACTTATCTTGGCAAACTCTTCTGTGGAAATTCCATAAGGTTCTAAATCAACATCAAAACTTCGCTCTACCATCGATGATAATACCATAGCTCGAATTTTTGCACTCCCAAATAGCGTCACAGCCTGCAAGACAGATATGATTTGTCGACTAAAACTATACAAAGGAGCATTTACCTTAGATAAAAGATCCGCAGTAAGAGAAGGATCTGATTCAATAATTTTTACAATCTGATCGATATCAGGATCACCTTGAGCATACAAGCCTTCAAGCTTAATTACAGATTCTGGCAAGGGAGGCAGTGAACTTACTCGTGCAATCATAGGGATATATGACATTTAAGAAACCTTTTTTTTAGGTATCTTACATGATAAAGGCTACAATGTCAAAAAAAACTTGGATTTTAATGACTAGTAAAATTGAACAAGGCGTTATCTATATGTTTTTGAGTGCTCTTATCTCTGCGCTCAATGGCGCAGTTGCTAAAGTTCTTAGTGATGATTTAAGCGCATTAGAAATTGTCTTTTTTAGAAATATTATTGGCGCTGTTTTTATATTAGTGATGCTACATCATACCCCAACTAAACTGCCAGGAGGTAAGCCACATCTTCTTATCTTACGTGGTCTATTTGGCTTCAGTGCGATGATACTCTTTTTCTATACCATCACAACTATTCCTCTTGGTGAGGCAATCACATTAAATAAAACCTCACCCCTCTTTGTTGCTATTCTTGCTTTTTTTCTTTTAAATGAAAAACTCAATCTATCAAGTATTCTGGCACTTATTATTGGTTTTATTGGTATATTATTAATTACGCAACCTGTTGGGATGAGCATTAGTTATGAGCATTTTTTAGGAATACTTGGTGGATTTTTAGCTGCTAGTGCTTACGCTACTATTAAAAAAATCAAACATCTTTATGATGCTAGAGTGATTGTATTATCATTTATGACGATGGGTGCAATGATTCCCTTAGCACTCTTTATAGTAGCACCTTATGTAAATGCTCCTGAGTCATTATCCTTCTTATTTGTTAATCCCATCTTGCCATCAAGCCTTCAATTATGGACATTGATACTTCTAATGGCAGTTATATCAACCCTTTCTCAATGGCTACTCACCAAAGCCTATAGTCTCTCCAAAGCAGGTATTATTGGTGTGGTGAGTTATACCAATATTCCTTTTGCAATAGGATTTGGCTATATGCTAGGTGATAGTTTTCCTGATTTTTGGGCTTTTACAGGGATTAGTCTTATTATACTCGGTGGCTTAATGGTTAAAAAAGGCTAAGCTTCATCTAGCATATCTTGATTCTTTCTCAAAATCTACCTTACGCACATCAATTTTACCTTTATAAATATTTGAGAGTGTCTGAATATGACCTTGGAGTCTTTGTAGCAGATAGCATGACATAGAATCGTTGGCATATTTATCTAAAGAAGATGTGATATGATTTTGTAAAAGCAGTAAAAGTTCTTCTTCATTATCACTCTGTATTGAACGAATAAGTGAGAGCGCCTCCATATAAGTATCACCTGATGCCTGAATAAAATCAATCCCAATATCCATCGTTTTCATTGTGGCAATAGCCTTGGAAAAAGAGAAAGAGTTATACATCATTACTCCAACAAAATACTCAACATCAGAGTCTTCACGCTCAGAGTAATCATTAGCTTCATCTTTAAACCAACTATGTAATAATGTACATGCTTTTTGTATTTTTTCTTCATTTATATTCATTAGTTTTTTTTCCTTTTATACTTATTACTATAGCATAAACATGCATACTTTATAAGCTATGACTGGCTATATTGAATATACGCATCAGATTTATCTATGTGAAGTAACGCGTTTGTTTAGATTTACTTTTTGTGAGGCTATTTTTATATTTCTACCTAGTGTTTGTGGGTGCATATGGTGTCTTCTTTTCTCTTTTGTTCTTGGATCTGAGGATATGTTTTTCATGGGGAAGAGGTATTGCCATTTAGTTTCATATTTTGATAATGGATACTTTTTCTCTAAAGAATAAGGCAAATACACACTTCCGTAGCCATTTTCCAAATCATTTTCATGTAGTTTTTCAACTTGCTCTACTTGTGCTAACAACTGTTGTTTTAACTTTTTAGGAAGTGGTATAGTTCTATCAGTTAAAGATTTTGAATCCCAAATATATATTTTCTCATATCCAAAATCAATATCTTTCACCCTAAGATTTAAAGCCTCATTCATTCTTAATCCGCATCCATACATTAGATGTACTACCACACTGTAATCAATAGGTATATTTTGTAATACTTTTTTTACCTCATCTTTAGTTAGTACAACAGGTATATGTTTTCTTTCTTGAGAACGAAACGCTTGAATATTCCACTCGCTCATATCAACACCCAAAACCTCTTTATATAAAAATAAAATAGCGCTAAAGGCTTGGTTCTGAGTAGTTGGAGATACTTTATTTTTTACAGCCAAATTAGTAAGATAAGATTCTATCTCACTTTTACCCATATCAACAGGATGCTTTTTATTATGAAATAAGATGTAATGCTTAATCCAGTGAATATAAGTCTTTTCAGTTGAATAACTATAATGTTTAAATCGTATTTTATCTCTTACTAAGTCCAATAATTTCTTTTTTACTTCCATAAAAACCCTTTCGCTTAAGCTACATTTTGTGTGTTAAGTAAAATATGCAACATTTAACTCACAAACTATGTGTTAAACTCTTTTA
>JAYEPE010000132.1:0-3437 GCA_034723735.1 Campylobacterota bacterium
AAATATCTTGCACCTTAGTTATCCTTGCATCAGATGTTTTTTGTTCCTCCCAAGTATTACCACCATTATTTGTATGGTAGACACCATGATAACCTGCATTCAACCAACCATTACTAGTATCTACAAACTGCAAAGTACTAGGGGATATTGTTTGTGCTGTAAAATCATAATTATTCCAAGTTACTCCACCATTTGAAGTATATAACATACCCCAAGATTTAGTAATCCAACCATTATTTTTATCCATAAAGTAAATATCAGAATAATAAGTATCATTATCTTGCATAACAATAGACCAATTTCTTCCACCATCTGTTGTGCGGTAGAGGTAAGCAGTTCCATTGGGTGAATCACCTTCGTACCCGATTAACCAACCTTCATATAAAAATTGATCAGCATTTTGAACATCTGGAAATTGATTTTTTGTAAACTGAAAATCTTTTACAGAAAAATTTTCTGAATAAGGTATGCCTACTGATTCTGCCCAAGTCATATTATCTAAGGTGTACCATAAACGTGTAAAAGCATGGTGCCAATTAGTTTCAAGTACCCATCCCCTATGGCTATTCATGAACTGTACTTTTCTATAAAAGTCACTTCCATTGGGAATAGTTATGTTTAACCAGTGAAAGCCAGTTTCATCATATTTGCTTTTTAGTAAAGTTGTTTCAGAACCACATATATATACTGTTCCGTCAGCAAAATCTAAGTCATACAGATATTCATCTGTAATTCCTTTGTCGAATTTTATCCAAGCATCCCCTTTGTCTGTTGATTGGAGAATCGTTCCCTTTTCACCAACTATCCATCCCTCATTTTCTGAAAGAAACTTAACACTATGTAAATCTGTTGCGGTGGGAGAATCGATTTTATACCATTGTGTAGTTTCAGTAGTATTAGTTTCACCTACTACGCTTGCCTGTTTATCCTCTTCGGTACATCCTGTAAAGATAAAAGAAGATAGCATTGCTAATGCAAAAATATACTTTTTCATCTCTTCCTCCTTGTGTATAAAGAAAGCCTATGCTTTAATTTTATCTAAGTAGAACAAAGAAACAACTTTAGAATATACTTGGTATTCAAACGATATAAAGCACCTATCTATAAATCCTTCGATAGGGTCTTGCATAAGGTCTTCTTCTGTAAGGCATAGTGTCATGATAAGATTGATTTTTAGAATTATCTTGCCTAATAAATGTTGTAGTATTCTTACTGCCTTTTTGCTTGTTGATGGTTTTACTAACACTCTTATCAGTTTTTGAGTTTGAAGCCGTTAGAGTAATAGGACCTCGATTATACTCATCTTCAGTAACAGTAATTTCTCCAGAGAGTGCAATTTTTCCAAGATACGTTACGTGAACATCTGTTGCATTAACAGTTTTCCATCATACGGTATAAGAGGGTTGATCTTTAACTATAATATTGTGTGCTTCAAAAATAAGAATTTGAGGCTGATTTTTTTCAATACTCTCAAGTTGTGGTAATTCATAAGCACTTATGTCTAAGAACATAATAACAATAGTTATAATTTTTAAAATCATAGTAAGTAATTTCCTATCAAACTACTGCTAATTATGGCTAATGGGCCCATAAAACCCATTTTAGCGATCTTGAGGAAAAACACTCATTCCTTTGCTCATTGCTTTTGCACCACTTAATGCTTTACAGTAAGCAATTTTCTTTTTTATTTTTGTAACTTCAATTGTACCAACAACAGTCATTTCAGAATCTAAAAGTTCACCCGTGTCTGGATCAATAAGTTCTTCTATCTCTCCTACGTTAAAAACTTTTCCTATAGTTACACCATCACGCTCACCACGATTTATGATAATTTTATTTGTTTTAGCCATCATTAATGATGCTTCCCAAGGAATCTCATCAAGTTGCCCTATAAGATAGTTGGTAATTTGTCCAGCAGCATCTTCTACTGCTTTTTGAACATTATCTTTCTCTTCACCACCAAAACCACCTGTTAATCCACCTAGATCTGATCCACTATAACCTAAGCTATATCCTGTACGCCCAGAGTTTCCTATAATATCTTGAGATGCAACAACTTGTCCTGTCGTAGAGTCAACTAGATAAATAGTAAGGTTAATCTCAGCATTACCACCAGATCCACCAAGAGAAACACCCATAAAGTTTAATCCACCTTTTTTAGCACTTGTCTCTTGTACATTAGTGATAGAGCCACGGACTAAGAGCTGAGCAGGTGTCATACGTCCCATTTTTGGTGCTTTTTTACCTGAAGCGGTACGTCCACCTGCTGCAAAGTCTTGTTCATTCATAGCAGCTTTACGCATATCCTTATCGCCTAAAACAACAAACCATCCTGATTTTCTCAAGATATTTGTCATAGCAGTCGTCATACCATCACCAAGACTATAACGTCCACTCCATCCTGCTTCATTTTTAAATTTTTGAACCATAATGGAATACCGTAAATTTCCTTTTGGTGGCTCTTTAATAACATTTTCCTCAGCCCATAAGCCAACAACAACACTCATCATAAGTCCAAGACTTACTTTCAATATACGATTCATCTCTATCCTTTATAGTTATATTTAACTTTAGTATATCCAAGTAAAACTATGATTTCAATAGAATGTATAAGAAATATCATAAAAATGTTAATCACTATGCTACAATGGCACCTATGAATAAAAAGCGAGTAAAACAACAACTCTCATCATTAGCTCTTTCAATGTTTAGAAAAGACTTCTTTGGAATTTATCATGGTTCAATTTCTGCTAAACTCGAATCTAATCTTTTTGTTATTAATACGCGTGATACCATCTTTGACTCTTTTGATGAAAATGATATGATTGAACTCTATTTTCGTAAAGATTATCGCTGGAATGATGCAAGCATTGATGCAGATATTCATCAACATATCTACAAACAAATTACTGAAGCAAAATTTATCACCTTCTCAATGCCTCCTTTTACCACCGCATACTCACTTCATGCCAATGTTATTATTCCCAAAGACTATTTTGGGCATAGAGAGCTTGGTCATATTGAAATTCATGATCCTAAAAATTTTGATGGATGGTATGAAAGAGCTGCAACAGAAATTCCTTACTATTTTCTATCACATAAGACTGATATCATGGTTATTCGTGGGTATGGTGTTTTTACTTATAATCGCGATTTACCACTACTAGCAAAACGACTAGCTATTTTAGAAAAAAGCTGCCGATTACTTTTACTCAACAGCTCTATTAGTCAACTTGATTTAAACTTCTAAAGTTTGAATCGCTTCATAAGCGGTGTCCATCATAACATCTATCTCTTCTCTTGTTATAATATAAGGAGGCATAAAATAAACAATATGCCCAAGCGGTCGTAATAACACTCCATGATTCAGTCCATACTGATATATCTTTAATCCGATACGCTCTTCACTTTTAAATCCCTGAAGTTCAACAGCAGCA
>JAYEPE010000133.1:0-15983 GCA_034723735.1 Campylobacterota bacterium
CGAAGTTAATCGCATCCATTGCAAAACTATAATGATAAAACGATAGATAGAAAAAGAAGATCATAAAGAAACCAACAACCATAAAGTCTTTCGATAAGAAAACTGGCCAGAAAGGAATAACTTTTGAACCTTTTTTATCACCCGCTTTGTATTTCTCTGCCTCTTCATCATAGTCAAAGAATTCACCATCAAGATTATTTACATGTGGGAAACGTAATGCGTAAAAGTGAAATACAATCGCACCAAGAATCGCCAATGGAACAAGCAATACATGTAACATAAAGAAACGTGTCAGTGTCGCATCTGCAACATAGAAGTTACCACGAATCCAAACAACAAGCTCACTACCGATAACAGGGATACCACCAAAAATTTCAGTAATAACATACGCTGCCCAGTAACTCATCTGACCCCATGGAAGCATATAACCTGAAAATCCCTCAGCTGAGAAAAGAACAAACAGTAGCATTCCTGAAATCCAGATCATCTCACGACCTTTTTTATAAGAACCGTAATAGATACCTGTAAACATGTGAATATAAATAACTATAAAAACAACCGATGCACCAACAGCGTGGACATGTCTAAAAAGCCATCCATACGCAACATCTTGCATGATTGTAAAGTTAACACTATCAAAAGCCGTATTTACATCTGGCTTGTAGTACATTAATAAAAAGATACCTGTTACTAACAATATAGTGAAAAGTACTGTAATTACAACACCCATTGCCCATAAAAAGTTAATATTTTTAGGAATCCAATACTCTGTCATCATTACTTTCATAAAGCCTGTGACACCTAAACGTTGATCAAACCACTCATATGTTGATTTTGCTTTTGGAAATTCTGCCATATTGCCTCCCTTACACTTTTGCCATCATGGCTTTGTACTCTTCACCCTCTTCACCGAGGACTAAAGTATTACCATCAACTTTAAATGGAGGAATATCCAATGGACGTGGTGGAGGACCAAATGTATGTACACCATCAGCAGTAAATTCACCACCATGGCATGCGCATTTAAATAAATTTTCATCAGCTGCGTATGCAGGAATACATCCTAAGTGGGTACATAAACCAACCATAACAGAAAAATAGTGGTCGCCAACTTTAACATTACGACCATCTGTTGGAGCCATATCTGCCTTGTATTTTAAGACAAAGATTGGCTTACCGCGCCAAACAACAACTTCAAGTTTATTTTCTTCTAAAACTGAAACATCTACTACAGTAAATCCCGCAGCCATAACACTTGGAAGCGGATCCCAAGCTTTTTTCATCGGAATTAGTGATGCAACTACGCCAACACCGGCTACAGCACCAAATGCTGCACCGATGAAACCTCTTCTACTTTCATTCATACTTTTCTCACTTATGTGAAATTTAACGTACAATATTACTTTAAAAAGTATTAAGTACTTATAAATTTAAGCTTTGTTTTAGAAATGAAAGAAGTTTAGGTGTATCGTTTTGAAGCACATTATACTTATGTGATAAATTATCATCTAATAATTGTGATAATCTCTCTTTATCAAATCCATCAATAATAGGAATATTTAAAGATTCAAAAAGTTCTAAATACTCACGAGAATAATCGGGACGTTGCAGATATATCGGTCGTCCACCAGAAGCTAGACTTTCTAAGATAGCTTGCGGTGAAGCACTAAGAAGAATTTTCGATGCTTGTATCATCTCTTCATAATCTTCAAAATCATACTTAAGATTAAAAGCAGAAGCAATATCCTCCTCATAATCTATAAAAAAGTAAAAGCCAAGGCCTAAATCCATCTGATAAGGGCGAAACATATCAAGATTTTTTTCTAAATCTTTTTCATAATCATCATCACCAAAAAATAGAACTTTTTCAATATTTTTTGCATGGCTTTTAAAATATTGTGACCCAACCACAGTTGCTTTACAAATCTTTTCCCCTTCAAGGTAGGGTGAAATCAAAAATTCTTTGGGATGTTTGTGCTCATGAGGGTCATCACTTATACGAATAAATGTTGAAAAAAAGTTACACATATCCTCTAGCATTATAGGATTATACTCGGTAGAATCAAAAATTATTTTATCACCATGGTGTGCAATTTGTGGAATATTTCGAACAACATCAATACCTACAGCATTTTTAATCCCATACGCTCTGGCTTCATGAGCTATACGAAAATCAGAGCACAAAAGTGTTATATCAACACTATCGCCCAAGGCATTAATAATTGCTGCTGCACGACGAAAACGGTCTAAGCCAATACGGTGTCCTGTATGAACATAATAAAAAAGTCTCATGATTTTCTAGCTCCAATTTTAATATAAATTTGTAAAATATCAATAGCCGCAGGTGTCACACCACTAATTTGTGACGCGGCTTGCAAAGTAGGTGGATTAAAGGTCTGAAACTTTTCAATAATCTCTTTAGAAAGCCCTGAAACAGATGCAAAATCAAAATTTTCAGGAATCTTTACATGTAAGAGTTTTTTCATCTTCTGTATATCTTCATGCTGCTTTTCAACATAGCGTGCATATTTTGCTTCTACTAAAATCTCTTCTTGAATATACATGCTGTATTTTCCAAGCTCAGGAAGCAGTTGAGATAGTTTTTCCAAAGTAAAACTTTTACGAGAAATAATCTGTTGAGCACTCTGTCGGTCATTGATTTTCTCTTCATTTATACCCTCCAAGAAAGTTATAAACTCTTTATTTGGCGTATAAGATGTTGCATTAATAAGTTGCATACCATCACTAATCTCTTGACGTTTTAATTGCACTTTAGCAAACTGTTCATCATCAATGAGCCCTAATTCATGCCCGTAGGCACTTAAACGTAAATCAGCAGACTCTTCACGAAGCAAAAGACGATACTCAGCACGTGAAGTAAACATACGATAGGGCTCTTTTGTCCCCTTCGTCACCAAATCATCAATCAAGACACCCAAATAAGCCTCATCACGACGTAAAACTAAAGGCTCCTTATCTTGGAGTGCAAGAGAGGCATTTATCCCTGCCATCAAACCTTGTGCCGCAGCCTCTTCATAACCTGTTGTACCGTTGATTTGTCCTGCTAAATAGAGATTATTGATTTTTTTAGTCTCAAGAGAGTGTTTTAATTCAGTAGGATCTACAAAATCATACTCTATTGCATAGCCATAACGTACAATCTTGGCATTTTCCATTCCTTTAACAGAGCGTATCATCTGCTGTTGCACATCTGGTGGCAGTGAGGTGCTCATACCATTAATATAGCATTCTGTATTTTCAGCTGTTTGCGGTTCAATAAATAGATGATGACGATCTTTATCACGAAAACGATTGATTTTATCTTCAATACTTGGACAATAGCGTGGACCAACACCTTCAATTTGACCTGTGAAAAGCGGTGCTCGATGGAAATTATTCTCAATCAAATTATGCGTTTCTTCATTTGTGTAAGTGATAAAACATGGGATTTGCTTTTTATTTTTAGCAAAACCATCTCTATTGGTGCGAAAACTAAAAGGGGTAGGAATATCATCACCAGGCTGTTCTTCCATCACCGAAAAATCAATGCTAGAGCTATCAATACGTGGGCATGTTCCTGTTTTTAAACGTCCTACATGTAAGCCTGCTTCTTTAAGTGAAGCAGAAAGTTTATTCGCTGAAAATTCCCCAAAACGCCCTGATTCTTGAGTTATCTCACCAATATGAACCACCCCTTTTAAAAAAGTACCCGTTGTTAAAATAACTTTCTTAGCACGATACTCGTTAAGTAGTTGTGTTCTTACTCCGATAAGCGTATTATCTTCAAAAATTAGATCATCTACCATCTCTTGAACCAAATCAAGGTTCTTTACATGTAAGACTAAATTTCTTGCAATAATACGATATTTATCCATATCAATTTGGGCGCGCGTCCCACGAACAGCAGGTCCTTTAGTGATATTCAAGATACGAAACTGTATCCCTGCTTCATCCGTAATACGCCCCATCTCACCGCCAAGCGCATCAAGTTCACGTACAAGATGTCCTTTGGCAAGACCCCCTATAGCAGGATTACACGATGTCGCTCCAACCTGCTCTGCTAGCATACTTAGCAAAAGTGTTTTATTTCCCATACGAGCCGAAGACAAGGCTGCCTCTACCCCTGCATGACCAGCGCCAACTACGATAATATCATATATATTTGTATTCATAAATCGAATTATACCTTAGTTTGATTATACACATCCCTTACTGACTTGAATCTCTTAGTTCAAACTAAGAGCTCTTAAACTACAATGGCATAAATTTTAAATTAAAGTTATTATTATGATTGAAGAAGCTCATAACGCTTACAATACAAAAGACTTTGTCTCTGCTTTTAAACTTTATCAAGCTTTGGCTGATGAAGGCAATGCAGATGCACAAACATCATTGGCTTACATGTATCAAAACGCACAAGCAACGGAGCTTGATGAGGGCAAGGCATTGCAACTCTATCTTCAAGCTGCCAAACAAGAACAAGCTTATGCTATGTTTAACCTTGCTATTTTATATGCCAATGGTGTGGGTGGAGTAGAATTTGATCAATTTAAAGCCTATGATTATCATTTAAAAGCCGCTATCAAAGAGCTAGCGCCTGCAATGTATGAAACTGCTTTGATGCTAGAGCGTGGTATAGGCTGTGAACAAAATTTTTCAGAGGCTGCATTTTGGTATGAAGAAGCTGCCAAACGTGGGCATATGGAAGCCTTTAATAATCTTGGTGTTTTATACAAAGAAGGTCATGGTGTTATACAAGACTTTGAGCGTGCCTTTATCTGCTTTGAGCGTGCTTCCAATGGTAATCTTGTTACAGGGCATTATAATCTTGGTATCATGTACGATCAAGGACTTGGAACTACACAAGACAATGATAAGGCACTAGACTTATGTCGAAAAGCCGCCTATGGTGGTCATCCAAAAGCTAAAAAAATAATTCAAGGTCTGCAAGAAGATGGTAAAATTGTCTTTTAGAAAGGGATATATACAATGTTTACAGGCTTAATTCGAGAAATGGCAAGCGTTAAAAGCTATAGTGCTAATACCCTTGCCTTACGTGCTAAACATCAGCCTAAACTTGGTGATTCTATTGCAATAAATGGCACCTGTTTAAGTGTAACTGCCATTGATTCTGATGGTTTTAGTGTTGAACTTTCTCCTGAGACACAAAAACATATTGCCTTAGAAAAACTTCATGGTTCTATTCATATTGAACCTGCAATGATGATGGGAGATCGTTTTGAAGGCCATGTTGTGCAAGGACATATCGATACGATTGGTACTATTGAAAGCATAAGCAATAATGCGAACAGTTATGATGTTCGAATTAGTATCGCTCCTGAGTTTATTCGCTATGTTGTTCCCAAAGGATCAATCACTATTGATGGGGTAAGTTTAACAGTCAATGACGTTTACCAAAATTCATTTCGTCTCACTATCATCCCAATTACAATGAAAGAGACACTTTTTGGAAGCTATAAGAAAGGTACACGAGTCAATATAGAGACCGATATGTTTGCTCGTTATATCGAGCATCTTTTGGCTCATCGTAATGATAGCTCTTTAAGCTGGGATGATGTTGATCGTATCAGTGCAGGTTACTAAAGGTATCTCTAAGAAGCTTTTATCTGAAATGTTTTATAAAAATCAATAATTTGATCAGCAGCTAAAGGTTCAGCTAAAAAATAACCTTGTGCTGCATCTACATTAAGTTTTTTACTCTCTTGTAAATGTGAATCCACTTCAATTCCTTCAGCAGTAACGCTCATATTCATTACATGACCTAGTGCAACCATTGCGGAAACCAATTGTCTATTTTTCGGATTGATGCCAATCTCATTTATCAAAGTCTTGTCTATTTTAATTTTATCAATAGGAAGACGTGTCATATATCCTAACGAAGAGTACCCCTTACCAAATTCATCAATAGCGAGCTTAACACCAAGCTCTTTTAAGGAATTTAATGTTGAAATCAGCTTTCGAGAATCTTTCATCAGTATCGCTTCTGATATTTCAAACTCAAGAGATGAAGCGGCAATCTCATTTTTTTGAATTGATTCTTTAAGCATAGCAAGAAATTTTCTGTCCTTAAGTTGTTCTATGGAAAGATTAATCGAAATTTGCATAGAAAGGCCTTGTTCTTGGCAATACTTTACTTGCTTGCACACCATATCTATAACCCATGCGCCCATCAATAAAATTAAGTTACTTTTCTCTGCATGAGGAATAAATTCTGATGGCATAACAAGACCTTTATCAGGATGTTCCCATCGTATTAAAGCTTCGAGTTCATGCTTCGAACTATCTGCTAAATTAATTTTAGGCTGATAAAAGAGTACGAATTCATTATTGGCAAGGGCATCTCTTAAGGTATGTTCCATCACAATATTATCTTTAACCTTTTGATCCAAGGCTTTGGTGTAAAATTGATATCTATTTTTTCCTTGCTCTTTAGCCTGATACATCGCAATATCTGCAGATTTAAAAAGTTTATATTGCTCTTCCCCATTTTCAGGATAAATACTAATACCGATACTAAAACTTATATCAATGCAATTTCCCTCTATGAATAAAGGATTTTTAAACGCTTCAAGAATACGCTGTGCACTCAAAGCTGCATCTTCAGAAGTATTAATAGCATCAACGAGAAGGACAAACTCATCACCACCAATACGTCCAACTTCATCATATTCTCTAACAATTTGCTTTAAACGCTCTGCCACTTCTAGCAGTACTTTATCACCAATATGGTGCCCTAAAGTATCGTTAATTGTTTTAAAATTATCCATATCTAGATATAAAATTGCAAATTCACTGTTTTTACGTCGGTTTCTTGCAATCATCTGCACAACAAAATCATTAACACCACGCCGATTCAATAGCGATGTTAACGGGTCTCTTCCCACAATTTCTTGAAGTTTGTTGTAATCTTTACGATGCTTACTTTCTCTCATAAAAAGAACTGCTATGAAAAGTAGGCTCAAAAGCAAAACAATTCCCATGAGAGCATATGAAAAAGCATCCCCACCCAAGGTATATAAAAAACCTACCATCAAAAAAGAGATGAGCACTAAAATAATGATAAAATAATTTTTATTTATATATAAATTCATGTCTAGTATTATAACATTATCACATTAATTTTCCTTAAGAAATGTCATAATTCATTATTTTGTATCAAAAATGTCACTTAATGCACTAATGTCAGGATTGCATGCTATCTTATGTTGCATATCGACTAGAGGAAAATCTAAAACAGATTTAGATGCCACAGTCGCATTTCTGTAGCCTTCTCCTGAGTTTAGATAAATATTGAATCCATTTTCATATAAAGCTAAACGAGTTTTGAGTGCCATTGAGTATGTAGTTAAAATCCCATCATCTTTTATCACCTTTGAAATATCTTTAAAATACTCTTTTGTCCATAGCATAGGATTTACAGAAGGTGAAAAAGCATCTTGGTAGACAATATCAAAGCACTCCTTACATGTAAGCAAATATTGCCGAGCATCGCCCACAACAACTTTTAGATGAAAGTTTTCATCTTTGTATTCATGTTTTCCACTAATGGCTTGAATAATATGTAAAAATGGGGTAAATACTTCTGGATATTGAAACTCTTCGAGTGAAGCAATAAGTTCACCATCAAGTTCGGGTGAGATAATAGTTACTTTTTTTTGTACGTTATTTTCTTTCAGATAATAAAGTGTTGCTAGGGTATTAAAACCAAGACCAAAGCAGATATCGAGAATTGCAATCTCTTTTTTATCACTTACATGTAAGAGTGCTGGAATAACATGTTTATAAAGCGATTCATTAAGCGCACCATCACGTGTAGAGTGGTAATGTTCATTATATTTACTACTAAAAGCGGTAAAAGAGCCATCTTCGCTTTTAACAGCGTTAATCAAAGACCGTGACCCCACATGTGCATTTTCTTTGCCATGACTAAATCATACTTAGGTGAAACATCTATCTTGTTACCAGCTCGGTATTCTGAAGATTCAAGCATCTCCAACATAGATTGAACATCCATAGTTCCCACTTCTTGCATAATTACAATATCCGCAGTATTAGCTAGTGCATGATAAGCAAGCTTAATAATACGCTCTTTATGCTGATGTAAATGATATAAATCTTGAAATATCACTGCATCAAAAGAGCGAGGCAGTGCACGAAAAGGAGTCTTAAAATCTTTCACTTCTTGTAACTTTATATTGTCTCGCTTTATCTCTTGATGCTCACCTGGATAAAGACTTACATGTAAGCTTCCATCAAAGGCACTAAGCTTATCAGCTAAGGCTACTGCCACCTCATCCATATGTGTTGTCACTAAGAGGTAGCTATTGGCAGGTTGAGGAGAAAAAAGCTCTAAAAACTGTTTCATATCTAATAAGCTAAATCGTGAAGCTCTTTAAATAAAAAAGCTTCAACAATATCATCAATAGTGCGTTGCGTATGTGCAACTAAAACCATAATTTGCTGTTCTTGAAAGGGCCAAACATATTCATGGTCACTAATAACAATAACGGCTTCAATCCACTCGGTAATCTCTTCACGAGTATCATAAAAATCTATTTTTGCTATTTTTCCTTCTGAAACATCAAGCAAAACCCATTTTTTTGCATCATTTAGAGGGACTAATTTAGCTTCTTCTCTACTATCACTATCTAAAGGAATGAGTAATAGCATTACACTTGTCCAACTTTTTTCAAATCAAGTTTTAACTCTTTATTGCTCATAACACCAATATCTTGACTTAAAATATCAGTAGCAATTTTTTTAGCATCTTTAAGAGAGTGCATTTTATAAGTACCACACTGATAAATATTAAGCTCAGGAATATCTTTTTTACTTTTTACTTTTAGGACATCTTCCATAGATTTTTTCCATGCCTTTGCCACTTTTTTCTCACTTGGATTTCCTAGAACACTCATATAAAACCCTGTACGACAACCCATAGGTGAAACGTCTATAATCTCAATTTTTTTTCCATTTAAATGCTCACGAATAAAACCTGCAAAAAGGTGCTCTAGGGTATGAATCCCTTTTCCACTCATCAAGTCAATATTTGGCTTGTAAAAACGTAGGTCATAAACGGTAATCTCATCACCACTTTTACTACTCATCCCTTTGGCTTTTCTCACTGCTGGAGCTGGCATAATTGTATGATCAACTGTAAAACTATCTAATAATGGCATTGTGTAATCCTTCTAATATTTAGTGCAATATTAGCATAATAAACTATATTACATGTAAGAAATAATACTTAAGTTATTCATGTTAAAATTAGAGACTTACAAAGGCTAATAATGCAAAATAATTTTGATGTTTCTTATGCGTCAACCCTTAAAAATCCTCTTGCAATGCGTGTTTATACCTCGCAACTTCTCGGACGTGAAGAAGATCTTGTACTTCATGGTGGCGGGAACACCTCAGTAAAAATTGATAATGTCTTACATGTAAAGGGAAGTGGCTGGAATCTTGATACTATAAAAGAAGCTGGTTTTTCCCCTGTAGATTTGGATGTGCTTATAAAAATGGCCACACGAGAACACCTAAGCGATACACAGATGGTAGCTGAGCAACGAGAAGCTTTAAAAAATCCTGAAGCGCCAAATCCTTCAATTGAAGCTATTTTACATGCTATTATCCCCTTTGATTTTGTGGATCATACTCATGCTGACGCAGTTGTAAGTATTTCAAATACTCCCGATGGCAAAGAGCGTATCTCTAAACTTTATGGCGAAAATATGCTTATTATCGACTATATCATGCCTGGATTTATTTTGGCAAAAAGTGTCTATGAGCAGACAAAAGATCTGGAGTGGGATAAGCTTGATGGGATTATTTTAATGAATCATGGAGTTTTTACTTTTGATAATGATGCTAAAGTGGCTTATGATAAGATGATTGATATTGTAAGTAAAGCAGAAAATTATCTTAAAGAAAATGCTAAATACTCTCTTGCATGCGCCGCGAAGAATGAGGAAACTGACCCCTTTATGCTTGAAACACTCCAAAAAAAGATCTCTTCTCTACGAGGATGTGATATTCAAGTTAGCGTAATTACAAGTGCTGAGGCTTGTACACTTTCAAAACATCCTGAACTAAAGCGTATAATTCATAGTGGAGGATTAACTCCCGAACATGTTATCCGTATCAAACCTTTTGCAGCTATCTTTGATGAGGACTTTTTAGAGGGACTTTTTAACTTTACTAAAGCCTATCAAGACTACTATGTCACCCACGCTTCATCACAGCACCAAAGACTAGATCTTGCACCACGATATGGATTTATCAAAGGTGTCGGTGTAGCTATATTTGCCAAAGATGATAAAGAAGCAAAAATTATGACAGATATAGTTAATCACACCATCAATGCCATGCTTCAAGCTGAAGCTATGGATAGTTGGACTAGTCTTAGCCCCTCAGAACTTTTTGAGATGGAATACTGGGAACTTGAACAAAACAAACTAAGGAAAACAAAATGAACATTACAAAAAAAGTGACTTTTATCGCAAAAGACGCTCATATTGAGCAATTAAAAGGACTCTTAGAGAGCATGGTAAGCGCATCACGCGCTGAAGTAGGATGTCTAAAATACAATATCTATCAAATCGAGAGTGAACCTACAAAGTTTATAGTTATCGAAGCATGGGAAAATGAAGATGCACTTGATGGGCATAAAAATTCAAAACATTATAAACATTACAAATCAAACTACGAAGTACACACTGCTGATAAATTCAGTGAAAATCTTTTAATTGTGGGAGAGGCTTTTTAAGCTTCTTTGACTTAAAGGCAATAGATATTCCTTTAAAAATATTATAAGCTAGCAAACTGCTATAATCCCGGTGCCTTCCACATTGATGTAGTTAAATTATGATTTACTAAGGCTAGTTGTGCATTATAGACCTCTTGCCATTGCTGAGCAATTTCTTGATATTTTTTATAATTTTCAAGATTTGGTTCATATACTTTATCCCATTTTACTAGATTTTGAGCCGCTTCAGCAATAGAGCTATATTCACCCACTCCAACACCTGCAGCAAATGCACCTCCAAGAGCTGTTGCTTCGGTAACATTAGGTATTTGTATCTTTTTACCAGTAACATCACTCAATATTTGGCTCCATAAAGTGCCTTTTGCAGCACCTCCTGCAAAGGTTATTGCATCAGTATCTGTTTTAGTAAAATCCAATATTGCATTTAGATTTAGCATAGAGACTATTGCTGCATTTTCTTGCAAAGAGCGAAACATTGCAGCTTTTGATGTTGTCTCTAGTGAGAGATTTATAAATGAAGGTGCAGCATGATACCATTTAGAATATTTCATCACATCAGAGAATATTGGCATAATTCCATATGAGCCTAAAGGAATCTCTTTTGCTAAATTTTCCATATATGCATAGGGGTCTATTCCTAGTTTAGAAGCTTCTTGTTTTTCTAGTTCACAAAAAGTATCACGAAACCAACGCATTACCATTCCTGAGAAAAACGTAATCCCTTCAGCTTGTGAAATCCCAGGAATAACATGAGGGTTAACTCTAATATTCATACTAGGATCAACCTTAGCCCCTTCAATATTTACAATCTGTTGCCAAAATGTCCCCCCTAAAATAGCACACTGCCCTGATTTTACTACACCTAAACCTGCACTTCCAAGCTGAACATCACCACCACCCATAACTACTTTTGTCTTTACATGTAAGCCTGTTTGTTCAGAAGATTTTTGACTTAACTCACCGATAACAGTTCCGCTCTCAACTACTTCAGGAAAAATATCATCTTTTAATCCTAGTTTTTTTGCCATCATAGGCTCAAATTGACGCTTCTTCAGAGAAAACACCCCACTTGTTCCAGCATTAGATGGCTCTGCAGCTATAACTCCACTTAACTTAGTCAAAACCCAATCACTAATCATATTTATAGAAGCTGTTTTTTCATAAATATCTGGTTTGTTTCTTTTCACCCACATAAGTCTAGGTAAAGCACCTAAAGCAAAGGTCTGTCCGCTGATATCATAAAACTCTTTTTCTAGTTCAGGAGTATCACGGTTTATATCTGCTACTTCTTTAACAGCGCGAGCATCAACATTAGCAACACCAAAAAGCTCATTGCCATCTCTATCGTAAAGAACAATCCCCTCACGCATACTACTAGCAGTAATAGCCACAATTTCATTTGCCTTTATACCAGCTTTAAAAATAGCCTCTTTTATACATGTAACAATTAGCTTCCAATTCTTTTCATAATCAAAGCCCATAGAGTTAGCAACACCCTCTTCGCTAAGATGACTCCACTCTTGTTGTCCAATAGACACTTGATTACCCAAAGTATCAAAAATCACAGCACGAACACTACCAGTACCAGCATCAATAGTCATAAAATACATGTAATAACCTCTAAATTAAAGATGACAAATTATAATGAAAGAAAGAAAAGAAAATAATAAAAAGTAAGAATCACAAACCTAAAAACCTTAGATTTGCGTGAGATTGTGCCAAAGTCTGAAAAAGGCAAGGCTACTGCCTGCCGTTTCAAACTTTTGCGCAAGATTGCGTGAAGCTAAGGTTTTTAAACGCGTGCTTCTTCGCGGCGTTGGAGATACTCCCAATTTGCATCTACACGTTCTTGCCACTCTTTGATTAAGTACTTATACTCATCTTTGAATAAGTGTTTAAAACGTCCTTGTGCAGCGAGGTACTCTTCAACAGGAACAATATTTTTAGGACGATACGTAATATTTAGCTCTTTACCATCAATAATTTCATAGAGTGGGAATACCAACGAATCTGTTGATAAGTCTGATAAAAGCATTGTATCTTTAGGATCAAATTTCCACTCAGTCGTACAAGGAGAAACTGCATTAATAAATACCGCACCTTCAGTTGCAAAACCTTTTTGGATTTTTTTCACCATATCTTTCCACTTATTTGGAGCAACTTGCGCTGCATAAGGGATATTGTGAGCTGCCATAATACCTAGCATATCTTTTTTGTTTTGCTTTTCGCCATACGAGTGTGTACCAGCTGGAGTTGTAGTGTTACTTCCACCAATAGGTGTTGAAGATGAACGCTGTCCACCAGTATTTGCATATACCTCATTATCGAGAACAACATACATCATATTGTGATTTCTCTCCATACAGCCAGAAATCCACTGAAAACCGATATCATAAGATGCACCATCTCCACCAAAAGCTATAAACTTAGGGTTTCTTTCTGGTTGCTTTAGGCGACCTTTGGTTTTAAGGGCATTATACATTGCCTCAGCACCTGCAACTGCAGTTGAAGAGTTTTCAAAACCGATATGAATCCAAGAAGCATCCCATGATGTATATGGATAAACAGCAGTACAAACTTCAAGACAACCAGTAGAAGCACCAAGAACTAAATCATCATTCGTTGCATTTAATATTTCACGAACAAGAATAGAGTGAGCACAACCAGGGCATAGAAGATTTGCACCCTCAAAGCGATCTGCCGATGTTGAAAACTCTTTTAAGTTTTTAATTTTTTTAATTTCACTCATACTAATTTCCTATAAATAAGCCAGTTTCGGTCCACGAACACCGATAAACTGTTGTTGTTGAGTTAATACTTTACCAGCATCAACATTTGCTTGAAGCTCATTGTAAAGATCAACTAAGTGTGCTTTAGTTAAATCACGACCACCAAGACCATAAATATAACCACTGATTAATGGTGAATTGTCTGCTGAGTACATCGCTGCACAAATTTCATTATACATTGCACCTGGTGTACCACCTGGAGCTGAACGATCAAGAATGGCTATTGCTTTAACGCTTTTGAATGCTTCTTGAACTTTTACAAAAGGGAAAGGGCGAACAACACGAAGTGCTACAACACCAGCTTTAAGACCTTTGGCGCGCATTTCAGTTGCAACTTCACGAGCAGTTTCAACAGATGTACCTAAACAAAATACTGCTAAATCTGCATCATCCATATCATAACACTCAACCTGAGAATATTTGCGACCTGTAAGTTTTTCAAAATCAGCAAATGCTGCATCAATTTTAGGACTTACTTTAGTCATAAGGTCATTGTGTTGACGAGCTTTATGCTCAAAGTGCCAATCTTCTTCAGTCTGTACACCATGAGTAACTGGATGTTCAAAGTCTAGCATATCATTCATTGGTTGGTACTCGCCAACAAAATTATAGGCAGTGTCATCATCCATTGTTTTAACACCCTGAGCCGTATGAGATGTCATAAATCCATCTTGATGAATCATAGCTGGTAATCGTACATCATGATCTTCAGATACTTTAAAAGCGATAAAGTTTAAATCATATGCATCCTGAGGACAGTAAGCATCAAACTGAATCCAACCAGAATCACGACCTAAATACATATCTGAGTGATCACCATTAACATTAAGTGGAGCAGCTAAAGCACGGTTTACAACATTAAGAATAATTGGTAAACGCATACCAGAAGCCTGATACAAAGTTTCAACCATTAAAGCATAACCTTGTGATGATGTTGCAGTCGCAACACGCCCACCAGCAGCAGCAGCACCTATACATCCTGACATTGCAGCATGCTCAGACTCAACCATTACAAATTCGCCCTCAACATAGTTATCAGCTTTTAACTTAGCATAACCCTCAACAATAGGAGTTGATGGAGTAATTGGATATGCAGACACTACATCTACTTGACACTGTCTAAGTGCTTGAGCAGCTGCAAAGTTTCCATCCCATACTTCAATATCTCTTAATTCCATTTTATCAAATGCCATTACTATTTCTCCTCATCTTTTTCAGGCCAGCCTGCTAGTTCAGCCTCATCCTCGGCATGTTCTGGGAACATTAAAAGTGATTTTGGATTTGTAGGACAAACCTCAACACAAATTCCACAACCTTTACAGTGATCCATATCTACACCAATCAGTTTTTTATCTCTTGAAATAATAGACATATCTGGACAATAAATCCAACAAAATTGACAGTCAATACAATAATCTTTATTAAAGATTGGTTTTTCAATTCTCCAGTCAGCTACACTAGCTGTATATGAATTACTTTGTGAATACTTACGATCCTCTGCATGTGTTGTAGCTATTTCAGTTGCTGCAGTGCCATCAAATGAACGAAGCATAGCTCCGATTTCAAATTCATCCCATCCTTTGTTTGCCATCATAGACTCCTATTTCACTTCATCATAAGCGCGTTGGATAGCAAGCATATTTGCATCAACGATCTTTTGTGGTAATTTTGCAAGAACTCTTTGCATATTCTCTTTAAAGAAACCTATATCATACATTCCAGATACTTTCATAAATGCACCAAGCATTGGTGTATTTGGAATAGGACGACCAATAGTCTCTTGAGCAATTACAATACAGTC
Organism: Campylobacterota bacterium; assembly: GCA_034723735.1. Lineage (GTDB taxonomy): Bacteria > Campylobacterota > Campylobacteria > Campylobacterales > Sulfurimonadaceae > S010-53. The sequence continues at coordinate 15,377 of JAYEPE010000133.1, forward strand.
AACAGTATAAACTTCTTTACCTTCTAACTTAGGCTGAGCCTTTACTAACTCTTCAGTACTTAAATGAGTAGTAATAATATACTTTGTTGTATCTTTATGATTAATAGTAACGTCACTAGTAAACACTAAAGCTGGATCTATTACAAAAACATAATCCGGCTCCATATACTTCTCGTGATTCATTATAACTTCTTCATCAACACGATTATACGCTGTCATTGCAGCTCCACGCTTAGCAGACCCGTAAAATGCAAATGCCTGCACATGCTTACCTGTTGTGGAAATAACATCCGCTAAACCTTTTGCACCGGTTACAGCACCCTGTCCAGCACGACTATGCCATCTAATTTCTAGCATAAAGACTCCTTCTTTGTTAATAAGAATTTTCAATTTTAAAAATGTATTGATAATTCTATGCAAGTTGCTCTTAAATGAAGCTTTCTTGGTACGTCTTGTATTAAAAGCTAATCAATACGTGTTGTTTTACCTCACTTGCAGAAGATATTCTACAGCTTCATAAGCATCTTTTTTTATAATATCGCACAATGTTGATAATTGCTCATGGTTGTCGTAACCACTTAAAACACCAATACTGTTTACTCCTGCA
>JAYEPE010000134.1:0-3391 GCA_034723735.1 Campylobacterota bacterium
TTTTCTTGTTTTATAGTCAATAGACTTCATCTGTTCAACCATAATAAAACCTGTTAATTGCTCACTACTAACTTCTATATGAAATGGAAAATCTCTTTTTGAGTTTGTAATTGGACATGCAAATGCAAGTCCAAGATGTTGATTAAAAATTTTATTACTAATGATTAATGCAGGTCTTCTCCCCTTTTGTTCATGACCACTTTGAGGGTCAAAAGAGAGTGCTACAATATCACCTTGTTCAGGTATATATTTCACCACTCTTCAATCCCTATCTTTTCATTAAACTCTTCATGTGCTTCATAATCACTAGGAATTTGTGCAACTAGATCATTGATATCATATATTTTTCTTTTTTCTTTCAAAGGTTCAATAATAACTTTATGGTTTTCAGTAGATATTTTAACCTTATCACCAACAGATAAGTCTAAATCATTCATTAGATCTTTTGGAAATCTCAATCCTTGTGAATTTCCCCATTTAGAAATGATTGCAGTCATAATACACCCCATTGTTTTTATGTATATCCAAAGTATATCATATGGAAAATGATGTGTCAATCTTTTTAACTGAAAAGTGAAAATTGGTGCCAGTCATCAATATAAGTTTCTAAAAAAGATACTAGGCGCGTATAGCAAGGCACCTAAAACTTAAGTTCTGCAAGAACAATATTAGGAATAACAACAAAATTTTCACTCATGCAAAGCCTTACATGTTTATATTTCTTTCTTTGTTTGTACAAGCTTATAAAGCATCGGTAACAGTATAAGTGTTAAAAATGTTGAACTCACTAATCCACTTACAACAACAATAGCAAGAGGTTTTTGTAGCTCTGAACCTGGTCCCGTTGCGAACAAAAAGGGCACTAAACCAAGAGCGGCAATAATTGCTGTCATCATAACAGGACGAACACGATGTAAGGCTCCCTTGATAACTACATCCCCAAGGCTCATTCCTTGTAAAATCAAGGAGTTAAAGTAGTTCACTAAGACCACACCATTCAAGATAGCAATTCCTAGCAGGGCTATAAATCCAACTGAAGCTGGAACAGAGAGATATTCACCTGTAAAATACAGACCAGCTACACCACCAATAAGAGCAAGAGGGATATTAAACAGAACAATAAGTGCTTGTTTTACTGATTGAAATGACATAAAAAGTAAGATAAAAATAAAAAAGATAGATATCGGGATAATTAACATCAGACGCATCGCGGCGCGTTGTTGGTTTTTAAACTCTCCGCCGTATTCAACATAATATCCTGCTGGCATTGTAATACTACTCTCAATTTCTTGACGTACCTCATCCACAAAACCTACCAAGTCACGTCCCTCAACACTGCTTTGAACAACACTTTTACGCATCCCTTTTTCATGCTCAATTAAAACAGGTCCTTGAACAAGTTCAATATCTACTAATTCACTTATAGGGATACTACTGCCATCTTCAAGAGTATAAAAAAGATTTTCTATCTTTGAGAGCGAGTGTTGATATGTTTCATCAGCTTTTAGCATCAGATTAATTCGGCGTAGATTTTCTTGTACTACACCTACTTGTGTTCCCGTAATAAGTGTTTTTAGAAAAAGAGCTATCTGATTTTGATCTACTCCATAAAGACCTAAGGCTATCTGTTTATATTCGATTTGAAGATACTGCATCCCCTCATTAGCCGGTTTATAGACATCAATACTTCCTTTTGTTTTGAGAAGTATCTTTTTCACATCTTGCGCGATAGCTTCAAGTTGCATAGAGTCTGAACCATATACACTCACTGCTAAATCACCACGAGCACCAGTTAGCATCTCAGAAACACGCATTTCAATAGGTTGCGTAAAACTATACTCTATACCTGGAAAATCATCTAAAACATGACGCATCTCATTAAGCACATCTGTCTTACTTTTTCCTTGCCACTCCTCTTGAGGTTTTAAGACTAAAAAGGTATCAGTATCATTCAATCCCATAGGGTCAAGTCCAAGCTCATCACTTCCTGAACGTGCGATGATAGACTCTATCTCTTTTACCTCACTCATAAGTACTTTTTGGATTTTAAGATTTAGATTTTTACTCTCATCAAGTGAAATTGAGGGAATCATCTCTATTCCGATAATAGTATTTCCCTCATCCATAGTTGGCATAAAAGTTTTTCCTATCTGGCTGTACATGTAAGAAGAAGCAAGTACTAATACAAGTAAAAAACTATAAACAGTTTTTTGATGTTTCAAGCAGTAGCTTAAAATAGGAAGATACATCACTTTAAGATGGCGCACCACAAAAGAGTCTTTCTCTTGCCTTACTTTCAATAACAAAGTACTCACCATAGGTATAAATGTTAATGCTAAAATAAGTGAACTCACTAAGGCAAAAACAATACTCAAAGCCACGGGTTTAAAGAGTTTTCCCTCTAATCCCTCTAGTGTCATTAAGGGAAGAAAAACTATAACAATAATTAAAACACCTGTTACAATTGATGGAGCTACTGCTTTTGCTGCATACAGTATAGTATCTATTTTCGAGCGTTCCTTTGCCTTGGCTACTCCTAATTCGGAGACTATATGCTCAACCATTACAACGGCTGAATCTACTAACATCCCAATAGCAATTGCCAAACCTCCCAAACTCATAAGGTTTGCACTCAGTCCAAAGTACTCCATAGCGATAAAACTCATCAAAAGCGCAAAAGGTAAGATAATAGCTACAGAAAAAGCTGAGGCAAAGTTACCTAAAAAGAGAAGTAAAACTATACCAATCATTATAATAGCTTCAAGAAGTACTTTTTTTACTGTATCTGTTGCAAGTGTCACTAAACTTGAACGATCATAAAAAACATCAAGTTTAGTTCCCTCAGGCAAATTAGCTTCTATATTTGTAAGTTCAGCTTTCACATCACGTAAAACACGTTCAGTATCGACTCCCTTAAGGGCTAAAACAAGACCTTGAACTGCTTCATCTTTACCATCTTTTGTCACAAACCCAGAGCGTGCGATAGAGCCTATCTCTACACGAGCCAAGTCACCAACAGTGATAACCTTGGCATTTTTACGTGTCACGGGAATATTTATAATATCTTCAATCGTCCCAATTCTACCTACTGTACGCACTAAGATACTCTCAACACCTTGGGTAAGGCGACCTGCCCCATCATTAAGATTGTTTTGTTCAAGTGAGTGTATCAATGTTTCAAGCGTAATTCCTTGAGAGCGCATTAACTCTAAATCTGGAATTACTTCATAGGTTTTTACCTTACCACCAAGGGCATTCAAGTCAGCGACACCACTAATAGTACGAATCTTTGGTGCGATTACCCAATCAAGTAAAGAGCGTTTTTGTGTTAAGCTCAAAGTATTAGACTCGATTGTAAACATCAAGATATCACTTAAAGGTGTTGATATCG
>JAYEPE010000135.1:0-3354 GCA_034723735.1 Campylobacterota bacterium
AAGGTTGTGCCAATTTAACCACATCATATTTGTAATACGAAGTAACTGAGGGGGTCGCAGAAGCCAATACCACCTTCGCCCCCAACCTGCTCCCCATCAACACCGCTACATCACGTGCATGGTAACGGGGTCGTGTCATAGACTTATAGGAGTCATCATGCTCTTCATCTACAATAATGAGTCCCAGATCAGTCAAAGGGACAAAAAGGGCAGACCGCGCCCCTGCTACGATCTGTACACTACCTACTTCTATCCCCTTTAAGATAGACTCTTTTTTCTTTTTCGTCAACTTAGAGTGCCACATGGCTACGCTTTCACCAAAATAGACTTGAAGACGTCTTTCCATTTGAGGTGTCAAGGAAATTTCTGGCATAAGAAAAATGCACGTTTTACCCTCTTCCAACATCTTAGCCATCAAAGAAATAAAAATCTCTGTTTTACCTGAACCCGTGACTCCGAAGAGTAATGCTTTCTTTTTTTGCAAGAGTTCCTCATATGCTTGTTGTTGCTGTGGTGTTAATGTAGGGGCAATCCCTTGTGCTTGCCCTTGATGTATCAAAGGAATCGGGATATGATTTTCATCCAAGAGGTCAACACTGGGGTTAATCCCCACACGATAGGGTATAAATAAAGAGATGGCTTCGCTTAAAGAAGAAAAATAGTACTCACTCATAAATTGAGCGATTTCAAGTTGTTTAGAAGTGTACATTTTGTCTAAGATGATGTGAATAACGGTTGTTTCAAAAGAGGGTTTCTCTACCTCTTTTAAAATCACTGCCTCTTTAAAAGTGCTTTTTAAAGGCACAGTTACCACGCTTCCTATAGAGCAGACGCTATGACTCTCATAGGTGAGATACGGTGCTGAGGAGCGTAAAAGTGTGACTTGGTAGTAGTACAAAGGAGTATTGTTTTGTGATTTAAAAAACTAATTCACAAAAAAGTGATTTAAGATTTTGCATAAAACTATCATCTACAGATGCCAATTTTTTATCAATTATTTTTGTATCAAGCGTAAAACACTTATCATATTTTACAAAAGAGAGAAGTTTTAACTCTCCACTATTGATACTATTTGTATCAATTTTATATAAAAAATCTTGTGATGATTTGGAGGTAATTTGAAAACATACAACATCATTGAGACTATTTTCATCTTTGATAATAAGTACAGGTCTCTTTTTTGATTTTTCTAAGTCTGTAAAAGGAAATGCAATGAGTACAATATCCCCTTTTTTATAGTCCATCCCAAGCCTCATCTTCACTATTCTCCCATGTTTTTGCCATGGAATGCTCTTGTAAAGTGCTAATAGTATCGCTATGGGTGGGATCTAATATCTCTTTTGTAGTATCATCAAATGGTAAAATAAGTATCTCAACCTTATGATTAAGATACTCTTTTGGTATATGTATAGTGTACTCTTCTTGTTGGGGTTTTATGATTTCTCGTATCATCACCTATCCTTTTAACGTGTCAAAAGTTGACAATTGCTATCACTCTCATCACAAACAAAGCGACTGTTTGTAATATTAAAATCAGCCGTACCGCTTAAAGGCATATTAAAGCTATAAATAACGTTTGGAGCAGAACCTGAAACACTCCAACACTCCTGACTTTTACCTAGAGTAGTACAGTCAGGTTCATAATACTCCAATACATCATTGGTATCCCCATCACGGTCAGCACTAAAGGTCGAAAAAGCATAACCTGCAGTGTGCAGTGTAGTAATTGGATTGGCAAAATCTCCTTTGAGAATACGCTTTTGACGCTCTGAAGAGAGTGCTAAACGTACAGAGGCTACAGTGGCTTTGGCTTTGGCGATGACTGCGTCACTTTTATTGGCTGCAAATTTCGGAATGGCAATGGCGGAAAGGATACCAATAACAACAATCACAAATACCAGTTCCAACATGGTAAATGCTTTTTGAGAAGAAGTATACATAGAATTTCCCTTTAGTGTATAAATATTTAATATATTATATCTAAACTTTAAAAAGAAACCCCTCTTATAAAACTAGATTATAAAAGAGATTTAAAAGTACTACATTTGAAAAGTAGGTGTAAGTCCTTTGTATCGTTCTTCTAAGATATTTGCAGCTTTGAAGGAAGCTGGTGTATTTGGTGTATCCACAATGGTTAAACCAAGTTGATATTTGAATGTAGTAGGATTTGTTGTTGCTAGAATATCAACAATTTTTTCACCATCACATTGATACTCAACTATATTATCATGAATAAGCTCATTACCATTGACAATACCTGTTTCACCATCACTTACACTGAGTGAAATATTGGTAATATTATCTTCTATCTTCATCTCTTTCCATTGCTTAAATGTTTTTATTGAAGTGTAAGTTACAGTAATTTCACTTAAAAGCTGTCCAACTTCATGAACACATTTTGAAGCAATTGCACTATCTCTTTGCATAGATAAACGGGGAAGAGCAATAGAAGATAATATCCCAACAATCATTATTACCATAACCAATTCAACCATAGTAAAAGCTTTTTTAGATGAGGTTATCATAATTTTTATCCTTAATATTAAAACTAAAAAAATGGTAAAAAAAAACCCAACTACCTTAAAAAGGTAATTGGGTAATTTGAATTGTCTATATTAAACCAATAGATTAAAATCTATATGCCTTAATAAGATTACCATTTTGTTTAGCTTTTAAATCAGTAGCTGCTTTAATTGCTGCAGGAGAATTTAAAGTAGTTGGGTCAGTAACTGTTGAAGTCATTCCATATCTATTATTAGCATCTTTATCTGCTAAATAAGTAATTATATTTTCACTATCACACATATAAACAATAGGATTTCCATCAACAACAGTTCCTGTTGCTGTAGAAATACCATTACCATCTGCTACACCAACTGTAATGTTAGTAACATTAAGGTCAATAACTGCTGTTTGCCAAGTAGCAAAGTCTGGAGAAGCTGCATATGATTGTGAAATTTCAGAAGCAAGTTGTCCTACTTCGTGTGCACACGTTGCTGCTGTTGCGTCATCTCTGTTTGCTGCTAGCTTAGGAATAGCAACTGCTGCTAAAATACCAATAATTACGATAACAAAGATCAATTCGATCATTGTAAAACCTTTTCTCATGTTTGTGTTTGTCATGATTAACTCCTGTTAATTTTTTTAGTACCGGTTCAATAACCAGCCTGTCAAATTGTAGCTACTTGAAACTTAAGAAAGTATAAAAATAATGGGGAATTATGCTGTCCAGCAATTCTAACTCACCCTCTTTCCAAAATAAAAAATCAACGCCAAACCCTCCCAAAAGAGCAATTTATGCTAAGATATAAAGAAAAGGGAGGAGAGAAAAATGTCTATCTTGAAAAGTATACT
>JAYEPE010000136.1:0-15614 GCA_034723735.1 Campylobacterota bacterium
GCATCCTTATAAAAAAATAATGAAAATCACCCTACCCTCTGCTTTAGAACCTCTAATTTCTAACTTATTATCTCATAACATTAGACCTATACTTGTTGGAGGATATTTACGTGATATATTGATGCATAATTCTAAGAGTAAAGATATTGATATTGAACTTTATGGAGTTGATTCAATGCAAGGACTTATTGAGATACTAAGACCTTTTGCAAATCCTCATGAAGTAGGTAAAAGCTTTGGTGTAATAAAACTTGATTTTGAAGGCTATGATATCGATTTTTCTCTCCCACGTACAGAGAATAAAACCACTTCAGGACATCGCGGATTTGAAGTGCAAACCTATCATGATATCTCATTTAAAAAAGCGGCAATAAGACGGGACTTTACCATCAATGCTATAGGATATGATTTTCTAAATCAAAAATTACTTGACCCTTTTAATGGAGAATATGATGTGAAAAACAAAATACTCTCATGTGTGAATAGTGAAACTTTTGTAGAGGACCCTCTACGACTCTTTCGTGCTTTAGGTTTTTGTGCACGATTTGAGCTTACATGTAAGAGTGAACTTATTAGCTTGTGTCATAGTATGTATGGCAATGGCTCACTTCACTCTCTTGCTAAAGAGCGTATTTTTGAAGAATTAAAAAAATTACTGCTCCGTTCAAAAAAACCCTCTATCGGTTTTAAACTTTTACAAAATATGCAGTGTTTAAGTTTTTTTCCTGAATTAGCAACACTTTGTGACAATGAGATGCAAACAAGTTTAAAGATTCTTGATAATTTAGCACAATCTCAAATAGATGATGAAAAACTAAAATTATGCCTCTTGTTTGTAGTCTTAGTTTCAAATTTTAAAACACAAGATGATGTTACAAAGTTTATCTATTCACTTAGCGAAGATAAAAAGTTCCTTAAAAAGGTAGTGGCACTTTATAGTGCTTATAAAAAGCTTGCTTCTTTTGTTTTATCAGATTCAAATATACGACGTCTTGCCTTACATGTAAGGATAGATGAGTTGGCACTTTTAACAAAAATAGATTTCAAAAACAAAAAATTAGGAGAAAAGCTTCTAAAACGTTCTTATGACTTACATGTAAGCCATAAAGCTCCTGTAGCACTACTACAAGGACGAGATTTGATTAGATTAGGGGTAAACCCCTCTAAAAGGTTTTCAGAGATTCTCGCACTTGCATTTGAAGCCCAGCTAGATGGAGAGTTTAATACTCTTAAAGAAGCCAAAGTATGGTTAAAAACTAAACTTTTGAACTATCAATCTCAATAAGCGTATGTACATTACCTCTAGGATTAAAGTCTGCAGTAATTTTCATATATTTTGGACTCAATTTTTCTTCTAAAAGCCCATAAATTTCATTAGCCGTATTTTCATGTGAAATATTTCGATTACGAAATGAATTAATATAGAGCTTTATAGCTTTTAATTCTACTACCCACTTATCAGGCGTGTATTCTAAATATATCGTAGCATAATCAGGATAACCACTACGAGGACACAGACAGCTAAACTCAGGTAGTGTCATTTTAATAAGATAGTTTCTCTCATGTGCATTTGGCCAGATTTCTAAATCTTTTTCTGGATCAAATTCTTCTAAAATTTTTTCACCGTACTTCATAATTACTCTTTTTTCATGGTTTTAATGGATGTGATTTTACCTAAAAAATTTCCACTTATAATATCAATATCCATCTCTTTAGCAATATTATAAGACTCTTCATCAGATATCATACGTATCCACGTTACTAGTCGCATTTTTTTAGCTGTTAAATTTAAGCCTTCAATAATATTTTTATATCCAGTATCTTTAATTTTTTTTCCATAAGAACCATCAAAACGTACCATATCCACATTAAGATCTTTCATATATAGTTGTGTTGTATGATTATTTCCTAATCCATCAATTAAAATTTTAATTCCCATATCTCGATAACTTTGTAATAAGGCGTTATAACGTTTAATATTAGGAAAATACTCTTTTTCTTCAATAATAAAAATAAAGTCTCTTCTTTTTTCTTTAGAAAGTAATATTTTTATCTGCTCTTGAAATTTATAATCACGTAAAGAATCAGGTGCAATATTTAAAGTATAGCAAAAATTTGAAGTTTCTTCTATTTTATTAAGTATAAATTCAATTTTAAGCAATTCATATTTACTACGTAAGCCTAGACGTGTAAGAATAGGTAAAAAACGTTTTTGATGAATTAATTTACCCTCTAAATTGAGTAATTTAAATGTAATATCTACAATAGTACGTTCATTCACCATAATATGTTGCGCCATAACAGAAAAATGTTTTGATTTTAAAGCTTCTAAAACAGATTTTTCAAGAATATTAAGATCCGTTTTATCATCTTCATTAATTATTTGATTATTTTGAAACTCTAATTGTAATTCAAAAAGACGATCAAGGAGTTTTTCATATTCACTACTTGCACTACTATCAATCATGGCAGCTCTACTATTGATTTCAATGCCATTAATAGTTGTATTTCTTACTTTTGCAGAAAAAATTTCAAATAATGTGCGATTATCATTTTGCTCACCTTCAAGCATAATAATAAAATCACCCCCTTTTATATGAGAGATAATTGGTCTATTTACACCTTTATCATGAAAAAAATAATCAATTGTTTTTGCAAAATCATAAAGAAGTTTATCCCCATTTTTTACACCTAAACGTTCATTAATGTCGTATAGATTTTTGATACTATATAAAATAAGTGTTTGCGGTGATTTTTTTTGATTTTTTTGAAAAAGTTTTTTAAAATATTCTCGAGTAAATGTATGTGTAATTGTATCAGTAACACGTTCATTAAAACCCTGATAAATCAGATAAAACTGAAAATAAACCGATACAGCTAATAGTCCAACAACAATAATAATAAATTTATATGGGATAGAATCTAAATATTGAATTAACAGTGAGAAAAATAAGACTGCAGTTAAAAAAAAGATGGGGATTCCCATCCGTAATGCTAATTTAAAACGTTGAACACGCTCAATTTTTTCTGTGTACATATGTAAAGATAATAATATTAACTATTAAACGTCAAGGTGCTTCACATCTTTAGCATGTGTCTCAATATAGTTACGACGTGGTTCAACTTCATCACCCATAAAGAGCGTAAATGAGTCACTTGCAGCTTCTGCGTCTTCAATGTTTACACGCAAAAGAACACGATTTTCAGGTGTCATTGTAGTTTCCCAAAGTTGTTCAGGATTCATCTCACCTAGACCTTTATAACGTTGAATATAAGAGCCTTTTTTAGTAAATTCTTTAATATTATTAAGTAATACAAGAAGGTCACCTTCCATATCAAGACCCCAATCCATAATTTTTCTATAAACATAATTGGCTTCTGTAAAGTGTGGTGTAGAAAAAAGTTCATCATTGATACGCAACTCTTCCATACCATCATCAGTTTGCACAAAAAGGTGAATCTCTTCTTCATTCACATGTTGTGAAAGAATATTATTACCTCTAGCATCTAAAAACTTTTTCACTTCATTAAAAAGTGCTTCACTTTTTAATCCAACAATATCAGGATTTTCAACAAAATAACGAATCAAATCAATTAAGGCATAACGGCGTTCTAGTGCGTCAAGACTAGTTTTATAGTGATCTACCATCTTAAAGAAAGAGACTAAATCATTTTGACCAATAGACTCAATTTCAAGAACTTCTACACCATGTTCAATTAAAAAGTCATTCATTACACGGTCATCTTTAAAGTAAATCTCTTTTTTACCTTTTTTATAACGATACAGTGGTGGTTGTGCGAGGTAGAGATAGCCATTTTCAACAATAGTACGCATATAACGGAAAAAGAAAGTAAGAAGTAAGGTTTGAATATGAGAACCATCAACATCCGCATCGGTCATAATAATGATTTTGTGATAGCGTAGTTTATCTTCATTAAACTCTTCGCCAACACCACAACCCATAGCAGTAATCATATTGGTAATCTCTTCAGATTTTAAGATTTTATCTAAACGTGCTTTTTCAACATTCAAAATCTTACCCTTAAGTGGTAAAATTGCTTGGAAAACACGATCACGACCTTGTTTTGCAGAACCGCCTGCAGAGTCCCCTTCCACCAGGTAAATCTCAGATATCGTAGCATCTTTACTTTGACAATCTGCTAACTTTCCAGGAAGTGTTCCTACAGTCATAGCATCTTTACGACGAGTTAAATCACGTGCTTTTTTTGCTGCTTCACGACCTTTTGCAGCTAAAAGTGATTTTTGAACAATTGCCTTAGCTTCTATAGGATTTTCTTCAAAATATTTATTTAACTTTTCATAAGTCAATTTTTGAACAAGTGGGCGAACATAGGTATTTCCAAGTTTTCCTTTTGTCTGGCCTTCAAATTGAGGTTCAGGAACACGAGCTGAAATAATACAGATAAGCCCCTCTTTTACATCATCACCAGAAATTGCAACATCTTTCTCTTTAGCATTTCCATTGTGTTTGTTGTAATTTGAGACAGCACGTGTAAGTCCTGCACGAAAACCAGCTTCATGTGTTCCACCATTTGGCGTTCTAATATTATTTACAAAGCTGTAAGTTTTTTCTTCATAAGCATCATTGTACATCAAGGCAATATCAACTTCTATATCTTCAATTTTATCATTGTATTCATAAACTGAAGCAACTTGTTCTCTTTTATTTAAATCAGTAACAAATTGAGAGATTCCACCTTCAAAATGATAAGTCTCATTTTTATCATCACGTTCATCTTTAAAGACAATTGTAATTTGTGGATTAAGGTAAGCAAGTTCTTTAAAACGTTTAGCTAAAAAGTCATATTCAAAAGTAATAGTTTCTGTAAATATAGAAGGATCTGGAGCGAATTCTATAGTAGTACCGTGTTTACGAGTCTTTCCTATAACTTTGAGAGCTTCTTGAGGAATACCTTCTTTAAAGTCTTGTTCATGAATTTCACCATCACGGTGAATTGTCATCTTTAAATCACCAGAGAGGGCATTTACTACTGAGACCCCTACTCCATGAAGTCCACCAGATACTTTATAGGTATCTTTATCAAACTTACCACCTGCATGCAAAACAGTTAAAACAACTGTTGCTGCTGATATTTTTTCAGTAGGATGTAAATCTGTAGGGATACCACGACCATTATCAGAGATCTTGGTAGTACCATTTTTAGTTAAAACTACAGTGATAGTATCACAATATCCAGCCATTGCCTCATCAATAGAGTTATCAATAACTTCATAAACTAAATGGTGTAAACCACGGTGCCCAGTATCACCAATATACATCCCAGGACGTTTCCGTACTGCCTCTAGTCCTTTAAGGACTTTAATATTACTCGCACCGTAATTTTGTTCCATACTTCGCTCCAACGTAAATAAGTGCTTCATTTTAACGAAAAGTTGCTAAAAGTATGGTTTTGAGATTTAAAGAGGAGTGAAACTCTCTAAATAACTATAGGCATTACAATAGTTCTAAAATTGCCATCTTGCAGTGAAAAAGGAAGATTAGGTTCATTTAAACCGAGAGTAAATTCACTATTTGGTATCTGAGCTAAGAAATCAAGTATATAACGACTATTTACAGCGAGAGTAAAAGTTTCTTCAAAATTGGTTGTAAAGTTCATTTGAGTTTTAGCTTCTATATTATCATCACTTAAACTTTCAAAGGTAATAGTATCTTGTATAAAAGTAACTTTCATATCACTACTGATGGTAGTAATCTGTTTAATGGCCATAATAATATCAGTTTTAGGCAATATAAGAGTGTTTTTAATCTCTTTAGGAATAATGCGTGTATAATCAGGAAACTTACCATTGATAAGTTTTGTAAAAAAATTATATTGTTGTGATTTTATAATAAGATGAGTCTCATCATAAATAATTTCAATATTATCAAAAAAGAGTTTTTGAATCTCTACAATAGCTTTTTTAGGAATGATAATAGAGAGTTCTCGTCCACTTTGATTATCTACATTAACTAAAGCTAAACGTCTTGTATCTGTAGCTACAAAATTAATAGTTTCATTTTGAATATCAATAAGAGCACCATTAAGTTCAAATTTTGGATTATTGTTGTCAGTAGCAGAAGTTATTTTTTTAAGAGATTCAATAAGAGTTTGAGAATCTATGGAGATATTTGTCTTACCTTCAAAAGATGGAAAAGATGGAAATTCATTACTAGCAAAGGTTGGCAGTTTAAATTTTGAATGAGATTGCTTAATATGAAGAGTATCTTGCTTAACCTCTAAAGTAATAATCTCATCTTTTAAGATACGAACAATATCAAGCAGTTTTTTACCATTAGCAGTTACATTACCAATCTCATCAACTTCAACTTGTGTGGTTTGAATATTTAAACCTATTTCATAATCAGTTGCTTTTACGATTAAACTATTTTGGCGTGCTTCAAAAAGTAGGTGTGATGTAATTTGTGATGTATCTTTTTTTTCTAAAAAAGGTTGAACATGAATTAAAATATTTTCTAGTATTGATTTTGATATGAGTAACTTCATCAAATTTCCTCTATAATATTCTATTTTTATTTATATAAATAGATAGTAGTAGTAATAAGCAATGTGATTATGTGAAAAAGATCTATTTCTCCATATAATCAGGCTTTTATAGATGTGAAAGTTAGATAACTCTTTATTCACATCTATTCACTGAGACATTATAGCTTGTTTTATTAAGACGGTTCAAGCATATTTCTCAATTTTATGTAGATGAAGTAATTTTATTCTGTAATTCTTCAATTTTTAGACGAAAATCTTCATCATTTTTTATCAATTCATTAATTTTTTTCATAGTATGACTTACAGCAGAGTGATCTTTGAGACCAAAAAGCTGTGCAAGCTGAGGTGTTGTATTTGAAGTGAGTTCGCGTGAAAGGTAGATAGCAACACGTCGAGCATATACAATATTTCTACTGCGACCTTTTGAGCTAATTTCACTTGCTTTCACATTTAGCTCTTTTGCAACCATCGCAATGATATTTTCATGGGTAATATTGGCACGTTTTTCTCGTATCTGCTCTTTGAGAACATTTTTTGTAAATTCAATGCCGATATCAGCATGCATGAGTTGTGAATAAGCATTGAGCTTAACAAGAATACCTTCAATTTCTCTAGAATTATTTTCTATAATAGTAGCTATATAGTTAATAACTTCATTATCAAGTTTTACACGATTGATTTCACATTTTTTCTTGATAATTTCAATTTTTGTCTCTAAACCTGGAGGTTGAATATCAGCTACTAAGCCCCATTCAAAACGACTTTTTAGACGTTCTTCAAGACCTGCAATCTGTTTGGGATGTTTATCTGCTGTCATAACAATCTGTTTGCCTTCATTACGAAGGGCTTCAAAGGTATAGAAAAAAACTTCTTGAGTCTCTTTTTTGTTACTTAAAAATTGAATATCATCTATAAGTAAAACATCACATTTTCGATATTTATCATTAAATCGTTCCATAGTTTGATTACTAAGATGACGACGAAAATCATTTAAAAATTGCTCTACGGAAGTATAAATAATACTTTTACCCTGATTTTGTAAAACATTGCCAATTGCTTGCATTAAGTGTGTTTTACCTAAGCCTACACCTCCATAAATAAAAAGAGGATTATAGACGGCACCAGGTTTTTTACTTACACTTTTAGAAGCCTTAACTGCAAATTCATTAGAACCTCCTTCTACGAAATTATCAAAGGTATATGAAGGATTGAGTAGAGAGTGAATGATTTTATCAGCTTGATTTTTTTTAATATTTTTTTTGTTTTTTTGTTGATTAGAGCGAATATCAATAACAACTTCAGGATTAATACCTGTACTAATTTCAAATAGATGAGCAATAGTATTTGTGTATTTAGTCTTTATATAGTTGGCAATAAGCTGATTAGGTGCGATAAATAATACATAATCTTTTTTAGATTTTTCTACATTATATGTAAGTTGTTTGATATAACGTGTATATTCAATTTCACTAATCTCTTTTTTTAACTGATCTAATACTTTTTGTCCAACATTTATTTTGCTCAATGTGCTAACCTAATATGTGAATATGAAGTTAATTATACTTAATTACTCCCTATTGTATGATAAAATCATGTGATTTTAATTTTTATCACTCATGTGAATAATAGGATGTGAATAGGTGCTTATTTTAGGAATAGATCCAGGAACTATAAATTGTGGTTATGCTTTAATAGAAAAAGATGGAAGAAAAATTATTTTAGTTGAAGCGGGTATTATAAAAATGAAGGCAGAAGATTTACAATTTCAGATTCCTCAGATGGTTGAAGGTTTCAATCATATATTTAAAACTCATAATATCGATGAAGTAGCAATGGAAAGTATGTTTTTTGCACATAATCCGAAAACAGTTATTAAACTTGCTCAGTTTCGTGGAGCTATTATGTTAAAAATTTTAGAAGAGTTTGGAGAGTTTGCTGAATATACACCATTACAGATAAAAAAGGCAGTTACAGGGAAGGCAAAAGCATCAAAAGAGCAGGTAGCTTTTATGGTTCAAAGATTACTTAAAATAAAAAAAGAGATAAAACCTCTCGATATTAGTGACGCAATGGCTGTTGCAATTACCCATTCACAAAGAATTTAGCTTATAGGGCACCTCTAAAAACCCTAGTAAACCTCAGAGGGAAAAAGAAGTATGAGATTTGACTTTTCTTTCTTTGAGTCATAGCCGTAGCTATGGCGATAAGAAAAAAAGGCGAAGATTGTGCTTCTTTTTCCCTCCCGAAGGGCGATGATGAGAAACACATACTCTGCGTTAGTTATTGACGCCATAGCTACGGCTATGACTTACAATAACTGCCTTGATTATGAATTTCTCATCATCGCTGAGGATTACTAGGGTTTTTAGAGGTGCCCTATACTATAAATAAATAAATTTTAAGCATAAATTTAGCTTTTACTCTATCTTTTTCTTTTTTAATATGCTAATATTGCACTAACAAAAAGTTACAAGTTTATAACAAGAAAGAGTCTTACTAGAATGAAATCAATTGGTTACCTCGTATTAATTAACAATGCATATCCTGAAACTATCGCTTTTGATAAAGATGTGTCTATAGAAATTGCTGAACGCTTTAATCCTAAAGCTGCTAAATATATCACTCGTACATATACAGAACGTAGATCTGCTTCTGAGCTTGCTAAAATGCTTGCTTTTGATAATTGTGAAACTCGTGAAGAAGTTCTTGTAAGAGTAAGAGAAGAACTTAGTGAATTTTGGAAATATAAAAATCTAGTTTAGATAAGAGAAATGATCAACACACCAGGGAGATCATTTCTGTGTGCAATAGTAGCACAGATTACTTACAGCTATCTTATTCATAAGTGCTAATTCGAAATATCCACATCCTGCTTAAATATCAATAAAATTTACAATATTCACAATGTGATGAATTATGTGAAATATTTGCTAATTTTCAATAAAATAAATAAAATTTCAGATTAAATTTATATTAATTTAATCTGAAATTGAAATATCTACAAAAAGCCTTGAAAGCCCTATTTTAGGGACTTGTTAATAAATATTAGATTTGTGGGTATGATAAAATTATCTCTTCAAATATATGTATAAAAGTTATTCACATAAGGGAATAGGGATGTGTATAGTATGAATGTTTCACATGAAACATTCTAGAGCTTCATCGATAAAGTTAGTTTTAGAGCTTATCTTATAGGCTTTATTTTTATAATTAAACTCTAATTCTTGCGCATGTAATAAAAGTCGTGAAGCACCACTTAATAGCTTTCGTTCATCTTTATCTATTTCTCTATCAAGAAAACGGATAATATTATTTTCATTTTGTCCATAAATTGGATCACCGACAATAGGATGTTTCACATGAAACAGATGAACACGAATTTGATGTTGTCTTCCTGTCTTTGGTTTTGCTTCAACTAGAGTGATATTATATTCAGGAAAATATTTCAGTGGCTTGATATATGTTTCAGAATTTTTTCCTTCTAAATCAACTTTAACAACCATTCTAACTATAGCACTCTCATCTTTTTTTCGAAGTAGGGGAGCGTTTACATGTAAGGACTCTTTAAATTCACCATGAACAAAAGCTAGATATGTTTTTTGAATATGACGTTCTTGAAACATCATCTTTAAATCACGTTCTGAAATTTTATTACGTGCTGC
Source organism: Campylobacterota bacterium (assembly GCA_034723735.1). Lineage (GTDB taxonomy): Bacteria > Campylobacterota > Campylobacteria > Campylobacterales > Sulfurimonadaceae > S010-53. Next base: position 10,191 of record JAYEPE010000136.1, read on the forward strand.
TAAAACAAGTCCACTTGTCTCTTGATCAATGCGATGAGTGATGTTTGCATCTTTTCCATATTGATATTTTATTTCATCTACTAGAGAGTATGGGGTATGACGATTTTGAGGATGAATAAGCAGACCAGAGGGCTTATCAAAAAGTACAAATTCATCATTTTCAAAACTAGGCTTGAGACCTTTTGTAATTGGTTCAAAAGAGATAAATTCAAAATCACCTTCAATAATTTCTGAACTTTTTGTCATAGGCTCACCTTTTACATGTAAGCGACCTTTTGCAATAAGACGTTGCGCTTCTCTTTGAGTATAACCTAACTCTTGTATTAAAAATAGAAATGCTTTTTGAGGAATTTGAACCTTATGATTAGTGATTATAAATGGCAGAATTTAATCCTCTTATTATAGATTTTAAGATAATATAAATAACTTATTAAATGAAATTTTAGCATATAAAGGAAGAAAATGATTGAACGTTATGCACGCGAAGAGATGAGTAGTAAATGGACTATGCAAGCAAAATATCAAGCTTGGTTAGATGTTGAAAAAGCAGTTGTAAAAGCATGGGCTAAACTTGGAAAAATTCCACAGGATGATGCAGATAAAATAGTTGAAAATGCAGGTTTTGATATTAAACGTATAGATGAGATTGAGGCAGTAACACGTCATGATCTAATTGCATTTACAACTTCTGTATCTGAAACTCTAGGTGATGAGAGTCGTTGGTTCCATTATGGAATGACAAGTTCAGATACAATTGATACAGCCGTTGCTTTACAGATGAAAGAGTCATTAGAGCTAGTAATCAAAGATGTTAAGATGATTATGAGCTCAATTAAAACTAGAGCAGAGGAGCATAAGATGACTCTTATGGTAGGTCGCTCTCATGGTATCCATGGGGAACCTATAACTTTTGGTTTGGTGTTAGCAGTTTGGTATGATGAAATGGCTCGTCATTTAACTAACTTAGAGCAAACATTAGAAGTTATTGCAGTAGGTCAAGTATCAGGCGCTATGGGTAATTTCGCTCATGCTCCTTTAGAATTAGAAGAGTTTACATGTAAAGAGTTAGGTTTAGAGTCAGCTCCGGCTTCTAATCAGGTTATTCAACGTGATAGATATGCGCGTCTTGCAACAGCCTTAGCACTCTTGGCTAGTACCATAGAGAAGTTTGCAGTTCAAGTACGTCATTGGCAACGTACAGAGGTATATGAGTGTGAAGAGTATTTTGCAAAAGGTCAAAAAGGTTCTTCTGCAATGCCACATAAACGAAATCCAATCCTAACAGAAAATATAACAGGATTAGCACGTATGATTAGAGCCTATGCTATACCAGCAATGGAAAATGTATCACTCTGGCATGAGCGTGATATCTCTCATAGTTCAACAGAACGTTTTTGGTTACCAGATGCTTTTATAACTACTGATTTTATGTTACATAGAATGAATAACGTTATAGCTAACCTAACAGTTTATCCAGAAAATATGATGAGAAATTTAAATCTCACAGGTGGTTTGGTTTTCTCACAACGTGTTTTATTAGAATTACCAATTCAAGGTGTTTCACGTGAAACAGCTTATAAAATTGTACAACGTAATGCAATGAAAGTTTGGGAAGGTTTACAAGAGGGTGAAGCAGTGCTCAATGAAGATGGAGAGAGCCTTTATTTAGAATATTTACTTGCTGATGAAGAGCTACGAGAGAGCTTAAGTGAAGAGCAGATTCGTGAGTGTTTTAATTATGATTACTACACGAAAAATGTTGATAGCATCTTTCAACGAGTTTTCAAATAATAACGATAAAATACTAAATTATTTTCTTGCTTAAGGACAAAATATGATATCTATCGTCAAGCGAAATGGTCGTAGTGAACCTCTTGATATTTCTAAAATACAAAAATACACTTCAGCAGCTGTAAAAGGTCTTAGCAATGTAAGTCAAAGTGAACTTGAAGTAGATGCACAAATACAATTTCGTGATGGTATTCATAGTGACGAAATACAAAAAACTTTAATAAAGACGGCGGTTGATAAGATAGATATCGACCAGCCAAATTGGACTTTTGTAGCTTCTCGACTTTTTCTTTATGATTTGTATCATAAGGTTAATGGTTTTACAGGTTACTGTAGTTTGGAAAATTACTTTCTCAGAGGTGAAAAAGAGGGGCGTATTCTTTTAGGTTTAAAAGAGATGTATGATCTTGAAAAACTAGAAAAACATATAGCACCTGAACGAGATTTACAGTTTAATTATTTAGGTATTAAAACCTTATACGACCGTTATCTTATAAAAGACTCTAAACAACAACCCATAGAGTTACCTCAACATATGTTTATGGCTATTGCAATGTTTTTAGCACAAAATGAAGATGATAGACATGAGTGGGCAATTAAATTTTATGACATGATTTCAAAGTTTGAAGTGATGTTAGCAACACCAACACTCTCAAATGCAAGAACAACACGCCATCAACTTAGCTCATGTTATATAGGTTCTACACCAGATAATATCGAAGGCATATTTGACTCATACAAAGAGATGGCACTGCTTTCTAAATTTGGTGGTGGCATTGGCTGGGATTGGACAGGCGTACGTTCTATGGGATCTTCTATTGATGGCCATAAAGATGCAGCAGGTGGAACAGTTCCATTTTTGAAAATCACTAATGATATCGCAATTGCAGTTGATCAGTTAGGCACACGTAAGGGTGCTATTGCCGTCTATCTTGAACCATGGCATATTGATATAAACGACTTTTTAGACTTGAAGAAAAACTCGGGAGAAGAGCGTCGTCGTGCTCATGATCTTTTTCCTGCAATGTGGCTCAATGATATTTTTATGAAACGTGTACTTGAAGATGCTATCTGGACACTGTTTGATCCATATGATGTAAAAGAGCTAACAAACTTACATGGTGAAGCGTTTGAAAAACGTTACTTAGAACTAGAACAAGATGAGACTATTTTAAAAGAACGTATGAAAGCAAAAGATCTTTGGAGAAAAATACTAACAAGTTATTTTGAATCTGGTAGCCCATTTATCTGTTTTAAAGATAATGCTAACAGAGCTAACCCTAATGATCATTATGGAATTATTCGCAGTTCAAATCTCTGTACTGAAATTTTTCAAAACACAGAGCCAAACCATTATCTTATAAAACTCAAATTTGAAGAGGGTGATTTCGTAACTTTTGAAGAAGATGAGTTAGTAAAAGTTGATAGTGGTATTGAAAAACCGGCTAACAAAGTAACAGCCTTAGATTCACTTAATGGTCGTCAAATTTATATAGTTGAAAAAGAGAAGGTAGATGGAGCTACCGCAGTTTGTAATCTTGCTTCAGTGAACCTATCACGTGTCAATACTCAAGAAGATATTGATCGTATTGTTCCAATTGCGGTACGTGCTTTAGATAATGTTATTGACCTAAATTTCTATCCACATGAAAAAGTAAAACGTACTAACATGCGAAGCCGCTCTATAGGTTTAGGTGTTATGGGTGAAGCACAGATGTTAGCAGAGCAGGGTATTACTTGGGGTACACAAGAGCATTTCGACAAGGTAGATGAAGTGATGGAAGCCGTAAGTTATAACTGTATTAAAGCTTCATCACACTTAGCAGTTGAAAAAGGTGTTTATCCAGAATTTGAAGGTTCTAAATGGAGTCGTGGTATTTTACCTATGGATCATGCTAATGCAGAAGTTCGTAATCTTGTTGATCGTGGAGGACTGTTTGCAACAACTTATGAGTGGGATGAACTACGTGAGCAGATTAAAACGCAAGGAATGCGTAATGGCTATCTAATGGCAATTGCTCCTACGAGTTCAATTTCAATCTTAACAGGGACTACACAAGCCATAGAGCCTGTTTACAAGCGTAAATGGTTTGAAGAGAATCTATCAGGTCTCATTCCTGTTGTAGTGCCAAAATTAAGCCCTGAGACGTGGGGATACTATACACCTGCTTATGACTTAGATCAAAGAATACTTATAAAAGCAGCCTCAATCCGTCAAAAATGGCTTGACCAAGGGCAAAGTTTAAATATATTTATTACACTCGATAAGGCAAGCGGAAAGTACCTACATGAGATTTATTCACTTGCATGGAAATTAGGTTTAAAATCAACTTACTATCTACGTTCACAATCACCTGATGCTACTGCAGACGTAGAAGATCGCTCTATGGAATGTGTAGGGTGTCAATAAGATATGAAACCCTTACATGTAAGTGACATAGAGACCTTTACTAAGCGTTTTGATTATGCTATTGACGGTGAACTTCGTAGTCTTACAATACTCAATCCAACAACAATGACTTTAAGACTAAGTGTCCAAGATGAAGGTCGTGGTTTTGATTGGATTGATTTAGAGTTGGAAGTAAGTGGTGTGAATGATGCACGACTTGTCCAAGAGAGTAAACTTTCATTTCTTGATATGAGTGAAGGCATCTCTATTCTTTTTGAAGATTCTAATGTTATTGTTTGTATTGGAGATTATAGTAGTTTTGATGCAGCGCAAAATGCACCTCTCTTTATCAGAGGGAGTGGATTAAAGTATCAAGAAAATGAGTTTGACTCTTAAATATAGAACAATAATGCGTTTATTATTTCCTATTTTTCTACTTTTAGCACTTTCACTTGAGGCAAAAGAGCGTATCATCTCCTTGAGTCCTGCGCTAACAGAAATTCTTTTTGCTCTAGGAGTAGGGGAGAATGTTGTAGGGGTGAATTCGTATTCACTCTATCCCCCAAAAGCGCAAAAACTTCCTATTATAGGATCTTATACACAGCCTAATTTAGAAAAAATTCTTGAACTTACTCCAACACTTGTCATTGGACAAGATTTTAATTATAAGGCTATGAAGGATTTAGATTTTTTTGGCATCAAAACAGTGAGTGTTTCACTGCAAGGTATCAAAGATATTAAAGATTCTATTGCCCTTTTAGGAAAAAAACTCTCTCAAGAAAAAAAAGCAAGACAACTTATAGAAACTATTAATATCGCTATGCAAGATGCAAAAAGAGCACAAAAACCTCATACTGTTTTGATTGTTTATGGTCTGCAAGAAGATTTGCGAAATGGTATTTATATAGCAGGGCATGATATCGTTTTTGAAGATATAATTTTGCTAAGTGGAAATTATAATGCTTATAGTGAAAAATTAAGTGCGCAACCTGTTTTGAATTATGAAAATATTATTGCACTTAATCCTGAGCAAATTATTATCTTACACTCTCTCGCAAGTGCTCCAAATATTGATGTTCAAAAAGCTTTAAAAAATTGGTATCATCTTCCTACTAAAGCTTCAAAAAATGGACGTATCTCTATTGTTGATGCTGATTATATTCATATTCCCTCACATCGTATTGCACAGAGTATTACACGACTAAGTAATGAAATGAGGGGATTGTAAATAAAAGCACGATATA
>JAYEPE010000137.1:0-3313 GCA_034723735.1 Campylobacterota bacterium
AAATGTAGCAGATGAAACGGGGATAAGTTATCAAACAGTAGCCGTCACGATGAAAGAAATGGTCGAGAGTAATGTTTTAAAGAAGCTAACGGCAGGGACATATCAATTTAACCCAGATATTATTATAAAAGGGTCAGGAAACAAGCGACAAAGACTTTTAATTCAATACAACATAAGCGACAAAACAGACCAAGAAGAACAAATTAAAAATGTAGATGATTATTATAACGAGGTAGCAATTGAAGAGAAAGCCGGGCAAACTTTTATTGATGTAGAAGAGGTTAAATAATCAGTCTATAAGGATATGATAAGGCTATGCCTTATCTCATCAAAAAAAATCAGTCTTAAAAGGTTAGCTTCCATTTCGTTTTATGTTCTTTCTGCCATTCTTTAAAATCTCTTATCAGTTGCTTTTTTTGATGTCCTATGCCTTTGTAGTAGGGCAAATTATCAAACATCTTAACGAGTGTATGAAATTTTTTTCCGTTCTTAGACTTGAAAGACTGTTCAAACATTGACCTCATTCGGTTAAATGTTTCCCTCTCTATTCGATAAGTTAAAACCCCTCTCTCATCTCGATATAAAATTAAGGTTAGATATTTAGATATAACAAGCGATAACGAGCCGTTAAAGGTCTTAAAGTCCGTTTCGTTCTCTGTTTCTTCCGTTCCTGGTGTCTTTAAAATTATCACTAAATCACGATAACAAAATAAAGAATAATTAGATAATCCTTTTTTTCGCCTATATTGTCGTTTTCCTTGTGTTAATTCTGTTTGGTAGGTGTTAGATAACCTTTTAAGGATTTGAGCCGTTTTTGATACCTTTTCGGGCGGTATTCGGGTAATCCTATAATATTTATAGCCGTTCCCGATATATTTCGGTAAAGCTTGACATAGTTCGGTAAGTGTTTCGTATATTTTCATATCTGTTTTTTCTCCTTTGTTTTTTTAAATCATCTTAAAAAGACAAACGAGCAAAGCTCGAAAATACGGAGGGTAAAACTATGTACGCTGAAGCGAAAATCGTTGCCGACCTTTTAACCCTCGTTAGTGATAACACTTGACAACCTTGTAAATTCTCTTAGAGAACTTAAAGGGCTGCCAAGCCCAAAAAAACAAATAATCGCATATAGCATAGACTTTAAAAGAGAGCATATAAAGAAGCGGCCAAGCTTCAACTCTTAGAACTAATCACGGATAACCTCGCAATGTTCTAAACTTCTAATCGTCTAACCTCTCACACCCCGACCTTAATCGGTAGGTGCTTCCCTAATTAGTTAATAATGTCAATGATAGCAGGGGACGGAGTTTAAAAAAACAACAATCTCTGCGATAGAATACAAAAGCTTCGCCTTACTTACCTTTTCAGGTTTTCGGTTGATTGCTGTCGTTTTTTCCTATGGTTAATTTTATCCCATCTATCATCTTACAAGTAAGAAACCACTACGGCCCCCTTTACATCTCCACATAGTCGGAAATGCTTATCACGGTTAAACTCTTTGAGTTTGGCATTACTGCCCATAAGGTTAAACCCTTACACTCTCCCCGCACTTGTTTAAGTTGTGGTATTACTATCCACCCCTTAACCTCGATTTTCACGAGTTCATTATTAACAGCTTTATATCTACAAGCAGATATAAAGTTTTTCTTAGTCGTCCATATTCTAATAATAATAATTATTGGGTAGAGTTTCAATCTTTCGATATCAAAGCCCCCAGCACATCAACACAAACCAGTTTCCCAGTATGTCGCCGCACTATTTAAACCTCTACTTAACTAATTGGCAGTTAGTTATTGGTGAAGTTTAAAGCTATCCAAGCAATTAAGCCCGATAACCTCGATTATTGTTATTTGTTTTTGGCACATATTCATATAGTTATTTTTTATCCCTTTCGTTAAATTGAATACCTATCGTTATAGGCTTTCAAATCTGAAAAATGCCGTTAGCCGTCTAATTTTTCTTTTGTATTCCATTAATAGGTAAATCAACCCCCACTCCGTGGGCTGTTGTTGCCATTTACAGGTAAATCATCTAAACGATGATTTAAAGAGCAAGAGCAATCGGTTTAAGTAGAGAGAGAACTCTCTAACCTCTCCGCTTTGATATTGTCTTGTTTTTTCTTTCTCTTATCTCCTTAAAAACTTTTAAAAGCTATCTGCTGTTTATCTTCGATTTTCATATCAGCTTTTTATCGCAAGAACCAAACCTTAACAACTAGCAAAATTTTAAAGGCAATCTCTCGACCTCTTTTGCTTCTTTTGGAGGAACTCAAAAGAACGAAATCATATCAACTAAGGAGGTTAATATTTTCGGTAAATATTCAGGGTATATACATAGATAAGAATAAACTTTTTTTTTGTTTTGTTAGTTCTTCCCTATATATCGTTATTTGAGGGCTATTTTTTGCTTTTTCTTTGATATGATTTTTTAGATACCTTGATATGATTTTTTATATACTTTGATATGATTTGATTAGATAATTTATCTTCTTTTTTAGATATTATTCTTTATTTATAGATTTTATTTTTTATTTTTGATATGATTTGATTATATAAAAAATATAAAGGAGATTAGATAATGAAAGCATTACAAAAAGTAAAAACACAGGTAGCCGTAGGGCATCAAAAATATGTAAATCAAGCAACCGGAGAAGTTGAAGATTTTACAGTTATACAAAAAAATGTATCTGCTGATTTTAACTTCCATAAAATTTGGCTACAAGACCTTTTAAATGTTCTTGATAGTTTTGGAAGCAAAAAAATAAAAGTTATGACCTACCTACTCGGAAAGATGAGGAATGAAGATAATTCTGTATCTGTCACTTATAGAAGTGTCGCAGAAGATACGGGAATAAGTTATCAAACCGTAGCCGTCACGATGAAAGAAATGGTCGAAAGTAATGTATTAAAAAAGATATCCGCCGGAACATATCAATTTAACCCAGATATCATAATAAAAGGCTCAGGAAACAAAAGGCAAAGAATGTTAATTCAATACAATATATCAGATAAAACAGACCAAGAGGAGCAGATTAAGGGTGTAGATGATTACTATAACGAGGTCGCAATAGAAGAGAAAGCCGGGCAGACTTTTATTGATGTAGAAGCCGAATAATTTCGGTTGCTATTTTTTCGTTTTCTATTTTTTTGATATGATAAAATAAATTTTATCAAAACGGCTTAAATGCCCTTATAATCACTTATAGGTGTCTATGCTTGTTTTAGTATGAATAAATAAAATTAAGCTCTAATATTGCCATTTTAACCCCTTTAAATACCTATTATTAATTTTTTATTTCTACGATTTAAACATT
>JAYEPE010000138.1:0-3268 GCA_034723735.1 Campylobacterota bacterium
TTTTATCACCACTTAGCTTACCATACTCTAAAGTAAGGTCTATCATCTCTTTGGTAATGCCTCTTTGTCTTGCTCTTTGGTTGATGTGTAAAGTTTCTATCATGTCATACCCTTTTTTAGTGTTTAAAAGAGTATAGCATCTGAAAGGGACAGGTTGTGTCGTTTTAAAGATTTTTTAAAATATTTTGCAGCTTCTCTTTATCCTGCAACAACTTTGAGTTTTCACCATCTAACTTAGATGCTAGGTTTATAAAGTTCTGAATAAGATTAGTAAATGTTTTATCAAGATTAGTATCAATACTTAGTATTAAATCATTTTTATAATTTATACCAAATTCATCTGTTCTATTTTTTGCACTCAAATGTTGTTGTCTTTTTGCATCTAATTGAGCTTCTGCATGACGTTTTGCTTCATCTGAACCTGTAAAAACACTAAATATGGCTAAAACAACGCCAATAATGGGAACAAAAGGTAACATTGGTGCAAGAGCTGGTATGCCTTTTATGGCGATGGTTGCAGCAGTACCTATTTGTCCTGTATTTATACCCGCAGTATTATTTGACATCAATGTATTTTCTATATTATTATCTGTCATATCCATATCATTTGATTCCATAACCAATGCTTCAAAGTCTACTTTAAACTCATCTATCTTACTTTTTAATTCTGTATGAATTTGTTTAAATTTCTGATTGATTCTTTCAATTACTTCTTTAGTACTTTTTTCAATCATTTCTTCAATACTATTTTTATCTTTTTCTAACATTAATTCAAGAAGATTAGCAGTTATAATAACTACACTTTCCATAGCTATATTTTTTAACTCTACCTCTGCTTTTTGCTTTAACTTTTCAAGATAAGTAATAAGCTCTTGAGTTCTTTTCATCTCAGGATTATCTATTTCACTATCTATAATATCAATTGTTTGATTGATATATTTTGTTATATATAAATTTAATGCATTAGAAACCTCTGCATTACCAGACTTACCTAATAATTCATCTATCTTAATTTCAAGCTGATTTATATTACTCTCTTCTATAAGTTCATCTTCGTTTTCAAGTTTACCTTCAAGAGCAGTAAACGCATCTACAAAAACAACTGATACTATTTCCTCTACTTTGACTATACCTTTTTTATCACATGCTGTTGATAAATGAAAATTGACCTTATCAATTTCTGCATTAGCTTCATGAGAATTCATATCTATACCACTTTTATTGTTAAGTACAATCAATAGTGGTTTTTTCTCTTTTACAATTTCAGCTATTTTATCGTACACATACGCATCTTCAAACGAGCCATCATTGCTTATGACAAAAAGTATTACTTCAGCTTTGGCTCTATGTGCTTGAGTAATATTTTCATGCTCTTGTGGTGCATTGATACCTGGTGTATCATAAATAGTATATCCATTGTATATATAATCATTTACAGTTGATGTTTCAGGACTATCACCAGTTTTTGCCATCTCTTCTTTTCCAAAGAGTGCATTCAAAAGTGTACTCTTTCCTGCATTATACACACCATAAACCATAATAGTAGGATTAAAATTTTCTACTTTTTCAATAATATGCTGTGTAAATTCTTCCATCTCATTACTTTGCATATATTCTTTTGAGTAAAGCAGTACATTATCTTTTATACCTAAATATTGAGCTTTTTCTATTTTCATACGTTAACCCTTTAAGTTATTTTTTAAATTTATAATTTTTGACTCTAATTCATTTATACCATTTGTTATACTTTTAGATACTTTTTGAAGTGGTTCAAAAAAATCTTTTCCAACGACATCATAATTCTCTTTTGAAGCCTTTATATAACCATCTATTCTATTTTGTTTAAATTTCAAAATCATATCTGTTTTGTTGTCTCCAACTCGCACCTCTTCAGTCGTTGAACTTTCACTTCTACCCAAAATACCTAAAGTCACAATATTTAAAAAGCTTCTATCTGCATACCTAACTTCTATTTTTTTATATTCATCTTTTATATCAAATGAATCACCACCATCCAAAGCACTGTTTAATCCATCTAAGGTAGTACTAAAATCTTCCATAATTTCATTAATATTGGTGGCTATAAGTTGAGAAATATTTTTACTTAATTTCTTATCTATAGTGTTAAATTTCTCTTTTGCATTGTCCTTATCTATTGAATTTGTATATTGGGAGACAATACTGTCAACTTCCATATTGATGTCACTATTTAAGTTTTGTTTTATTCTCTCAAATGCATCTAAACTCTCTATGATCTTCTCATCCAACTTAGATAAACTCTCTTTTAGACTACTAATAGTTGTTGTACTTTCTACTTGTTTTCCGCCTAAAATACTATTGTCTACAAAAGCAGTCAATCCATCATAAGGAGTACCAGCTTTTAGTTTGTCTGATTTCTCTTTAATAACCTCCGTCATGAGTTCATAAAATTTAGGCATGTTACTATTGTTAAAAAGTGTTTCATCGTTGTCTTCTAAACCCATAGATGCAGTAAGTGCAGAGATGGAAAAGATGTCTCCTAGCTTAGACTCTTTGCCTTTTGCCATAATATTTTGCACTTCTCTGTTTGCATGCTTTTCTTGTGCTTCTCTTCTATCGGTAGGCTTATTGACTCTAAATCTTTTAATCTTTCCATCTTCTTTAATGTATTTACCATTTTCTTTTCTTCTTTCGATAATATCTGACCGAGTAATGCAGATGGTTACTTTTTTGTTTGCTGAAAATAGTTCTTCTACTTGTGATATTTCATCTCTCTGTAGAGGTTGGGCTGAATTTGTAGGATATATCACATAGTGTGCAGCGTTGATGTACTTTTGTGCTAACTCACCATTCTCAGCTACCATGGAACCGAGTCCTGGTGTATCTATCCAAGCCATTCCATTTAGTCTAAATCCTTGTATCTCTGTTGTGCACTCTATAGTTGCCGTATCAAAACTTTCGTCATCATCAGTCATCTCTTCAAGTTTATCAATAGCTTGTTCTTTTCCTGCTTCATCATATTTAAAAAATTCTGCTTCTTCATGAGAAGGTCTATTTTTAGCTATAAAATTACCAAGAGAACTCTTACCTGCTTTGACTTTACCAAAAATAATGATGATAAAATAGTTTTCTAAATAGCTGTTAAACTTTTCAAGTTCAAGCATATTTTCAAAATTATCTACCCAGTTTTGTGTAGATTTTTTGACTGTCCCTACAGTTGCTTCAAGAAGCTCTGCCATCTCTTTGTTGTGAGATGCCAAACTCTTATCTATTGTTAATTTTTGTATAG
>JAYEPE010000139.1:0-3266 GCA_034723735.1 Campylobacterota bacterium
CAATGTTTTGAGATACATCCATAGCTTCTTTTGATGGGTTTGCACTTATGTAAGCGTTAAGTTCTTTTATCTTTGTGTCAGTGGAACTCTGCTGTTTTGGCAGCAAATCTGCAAACTTCTTCCCCCCAGAGCCAAGAAAACCAGCACTTGCCCCTCTCTCTTTTTGAAGTTCATGTAAAACAGCACTCATCTTAACAGAGAGTTTAATCAACTTCTGTGTCTCTTGAATGTTAGAGTAGCTACTCCATGTTTTAACTATATTGTTTAGTGCAAAACCACCTATGATAATAAGTACCGCAGCACTTAAAGTTATAAGTTTTAATCTGATTGTCATGTTGTTTAGCATTTTAAATTCCTTCTTTTGCAGTTTTCTAGTCTGCTGAGAGTTGTGTTTGTGTTGTAGTATATCAAGAAGTAAATTAAATTTTCTTTGAATTCGATGCTATTTGCATTAGCTTCATCACGAGAGTAAGAACCAAAGAGAGCTTTAAAAAAACCTTCATTTTGGTATTTGCTTTTAACACCTGTAAGATAGCTGAGTATTGATTCTTTGTTCATAATGCAAAATGAAAACTTAAATCTTGGAAGTGCCTAAAAGAGGCTGTTTAAGTGGTGACCCCTAGGAGAATTGAACTCCTGTAACATGGATGAAAACCATGGATCCTAACCGCTAGACGAAGGGGCCTTAAATTGATAGGTCGAAATTATACTAGGGAGATTCTTAAAATTCCATTAAATAATGGAATTTTAAATATTTTCTATGCTTCGTTATAAAACGCACGTAAAGCGCGAATAATTACAGCATTTTTAGAGATACTTTCTGCTTTGGCATTATCATTAACCAACTCATAAAGATCAAGTGGAAGAGAGATTGAAAATGTTTTTGTCTCAACTTTCTTTTTCTTGTTAACAATAGTTGTAATGCTATCAAGAAGATCAATAATTTTTTTAGTATCAATTGGTTTTTGTACAAAACTATTAACACCAATTTCGATAGATTCAGAAATTTTCTGAATATCATTACTTGCAGAAATTACAATAATAATTTGATCTGGGTTAATCTCTTTAATACGACGCGAAAGCTCAATACCATCCATTTCTGGCATAATGATATCAACAAAAACGATATCTGGCGCATTCTCTTTATAAAGTTTAAGCGCGTCTTTTCCATTAAATGAAGATGTTACTTCTGAAAAAAAGTTTTTAAACGTAGAACTAAGTAGTTCGTTAGCGACAACTTCATCTTCAACAACCATTGCTGTTAATTTTTTTGTCTGTTCTGTTAAGCGTACTAAATCTATAGCTGACATTGTATTTTCCTGTGTGAATTTTTATAGTCGTTATTGTACTACATTCTTTCTTAATAAACATTAATTATAACAGTGTATTTTTAAAAACAGAAAAAAATCTATTAATGAGTATCAGTTTTAAATTGTTCTAGCCACTCTTGATTGTCTGTATTTACATGCTCTTGTTGATCAAGAATATTACTAATAATACTTTTTAAAGTACTTTCATCCATAAATTCTAAAAGCTCTGGATTAATTGTTGTCGTAGTTGTATCAGAATAAGCATTTAATAATTGCTGGATATCATTAATCAACTTCTCTTTTGTATTCATCAATATATTCCTAATTATTAAAATTTTTTGCCATTATAATCTCTTTCTTTTAATGAGAGATAAAAGTCTGAGGATGAGACACAACTCCTCGATAAAATGGCTGACATTGTATAGTTAAGGCGTTGTTTGCACTATCGGGAGCACCGCTTACTCCCACTAAGGTACCTGAAACAGCGCCTGTTGCCTTGTTGACAAGAGGTATTTTACCTGTTGTCATATCAATACCCTCACCAACAAGAGCTCCCGTTTTGCTAATTAATGAGGTTCCAAAATTTACACCATCCTTAACAACACCACCAACGGACTTAATCGTCCCTGTTACAAGAGATAGTGATGTTTTTGAAAGTGCAATATCTGGCTTTTTAACGCTTCCCTTGATATCTTGCGTAAAAAAAGCACAGCCATTATCTTTAAGAAGTCCTACCTCAAAATAGTGGAAATTTGTACTATTAATATCTATAGCACCCTTAAGAGCAATACGATTTTCTTCTGTCTTAAGCGCACAGTCATGACAATAAAACATTCCATTTTCAAGGTAACTATCTATATGAACTTGTGTGATTTCACTTTTAGGAATTTCATGCTGACTCACAAGATTAACAGGTGCTTTAACAATAGAACTTACAATGCCCATACCTGGAATATTTCCATCAAAAATAGAGATATCTTGGTAGTTTTTCAAGGTATTTATACTCTTATCTGCATCAAAACCTTCTAATATAAGCTCTGTCGCATCAAGTGAAATATCACCTTTTAAGCTTGTAATATTGAGTTCAAGAAAATTATCACTCTCAAGTGAAACATCAATATCCAAGACACCTGCTTGCAATGCTGATTTAGTATCTAAAAAATTCATCACTTTTTCTAAAGAGATAGCATCAGCATCAATGGTAATATTTTTTTGCGTTGCTATAATATTAAACACCCCATCAAAAGAGTTACTATGCAGAGTTGCTTTAGGCAAAGGTTTATTTGTCATTGCCCCTTTAAATTTTGCCAAACCGTGTTGAAAAAGAGCTTTTTTCGGGGTTTGTTGTAGTGCAATAGTATAAGTACCATTAATATCTGTATTATTAATATCAACCATAACATTCTTAAATTCTATCTGCTCGTATTTTGTTTTTAATATGGCATCAATATGGTACGGGTTAGTATAATGCATTTTTAGATTTACTACGCCGGTATCTTGAGCTTGATTTGTTGTCATTTCCAATGTGGATAAGAGAAGAGATTGATTCAAATCAATCTGCGTATTAAAAGTATGTATATCATAATAAGGACTTTGTGATGTTAATGCAATATCAAGCATATTCTTATGGTATTTCAAATCAAGAAGCAGCTCCAAATGAAGCTTACCACTAGCATTAGCATCAATTTTTTGATGAAAAGCTTCTGAAAAATACATAGCACTGTTGTTTACATGTAAGACTGCACTTTCATTATAGGTGAAATTTCCATCAAAACGTGTTTTATCTACTAAAATATCAGGTAAAATAACTACTCCTTTCTCTAAATCATGACTCTGTATAAAAAAATCGCTACTGTATTTATTATTATTCATATGAAGTTTTAAATTTTCTAACATTACATTTTCATAAGATGTTTGCATGCTTAATTCACCCTCATAAGCACTCATATTACCATC
>JAYEPE010000140.1:0-3251 GCA_034723735.1 Campylobacterota bacterium
AAATCTGCAATATGTTTAAACGCATCCCTCTTGATGGTTTGTGAAGATTTTACCTCAATAGCTATAATTTTACCCGCTGTCTCTACTATAAAATCGATCTCTTTTTTATCATTTGTTCTGTAGTGAAAAATCTGAGCTTTTGTTTCACTGTAACTCAGATGCTTTAGTAGTTCACTGTAAACAAATGTTTCTACAACATCGCCTTTATGCTGGGAGTTTACTAGCTCATCCGCTCTGCTGATTCCTAACTGATTACAAAACAGTCCGCTATCGGTCATAAATAATTTTTCTGATTTTATAAATCTCTTTGATATATTTGAACTATAGGGTTTTAACAAAGATATTTGATAAATCATCTCTAGCATGCTTAAATAGTTTTTGATTGTTGCTTCGGATAGATTTGCATCTGATGCTAAGTTTGATTTATTCACCAAGCCACAACTTCTTGGAGCGATTATATTAAAAAATCGTATAAATGCTGAAATATCTCTAAGTTCGCCTACATCTCGAATATCTCTTTCAACATACGTACTAATGTAAGAGTTAAACCAAAGTGATTTTCCTCTTATGGAGTCTATCTTTTGAATTTCTGGATAGCCACCATTTATAATGGCTTCTAAAATAGTTGCATATGAAATATTTGCAGTTTTTATTTTATCAATCTTGAAACTAAACAAACTATCAATAACATTTTCATTGGCTTTATCATGCAGTTCTTTTTGAGAAAGTGGCCACATCTGAATTTCTATCACTCTTCCTGCCAATGTATCTTTAGCTCTGTTCATATCTAAAACATTTGCGGAACCCGTCAATATGAAGTCTCCATTATTCCTATTTTGATCTACATGCAACTTTATCCCTTCTAAAACTTCTGGAACTTTTTGAATTTCATCTAAAATTATTGGTTTAGGAAGTAAAGATACATATCCAACAGGATCGCTCAAGGCTGCTTCTCTTTGTGACAGATTATCAAATACCCGATACTCTTTTTTTAAAGCGAGGCAAAGCGTAGATTTTCCTACCTGTCTTGCACCTGTGAGTAAAACTATTGGAGAAATATTCATCGCTTCTTGTAAAATAATATCAATCGAGCGTTTGTACATAGCTTACTCCGTTTATGTATATTATGTAAGTATATCTTTATTATTTACAAAAGTAAAGATTTAATATTATTCTATTTTACTTTCCCAATGGGAAAAGCATTAGCATTTGAAGAGATAATAGGGAATTGTGCTCTGTTGTAAACTTCTGGTACTTTATCTTTACTGATCTAACATAAGCTGCTTACGAAGCATTTGTGCTTCTTGCGCTTTCATATCACGTTCAATCATTTCATCATTATTCATTAGTGAAGCTAACTCATTTTCATTTAAAAGATAAGGACGGTAGCCCCCTTTTTTAATAATAATTCTAAAAACCTTCACTCCGTTTTTATCGGTACACTTAGCAGGTTCCATAGAGACTATGGTATCGGGGTCTATGCTTACGTATCGTGTCTTGCCAAAGCAGTCTGACATTTTGTAAAGACTCGCTTTAGCCTGAAGCAAACCACTTACAAGCACTATTGCTAGGATTATCTTAAACATCTAACATCTCCTGTATATCTTCAGCTATCTCATCAATAGCTTGCGTTGCTTTTTTATAAAGCACTTTTGTATATAACTCATCATTTATAGCGGCACTTGATTCAAGATTATTTAAAATACTCTTGCTTACATAGCCTGTAAGAATATCCGTATTGATAACATTTCCACTTGTTCCGATAACAACCAATAACTCACAAGTGTTCATATGATAATTTAGCTGTTCATACATTGGAGCAGCTTCACCAAAAAAGACGATATTGGGTCTTAATTTTGTAAAACACGTGGGGCAATTACCGTTAAAAGCATCTTCAATCTTTCCATATCCAATATCAAAAATCTGCTCACATGTAGGATTTTGGCAGCGCACTTCAGGTAAAAATCCATGTAAGTGCAGTACATCTTCATGTGCTAACCCTGCCTTTTCAAAAAGATTATCTACATTTTGAGTGATAACGGCAAGCTCATCTTTGTAGGTTTGCTTAAGCTCTGCTATAAGCTTATGGGCATGATTAGGCTCTTTATCTATAAGATCAGCACGCCGTTTATCATAAAATTCTAGAGTTATATCTTCATTTTTTTGCAAACTATCATAATTACAGACAACACGGACATCATACTCTTCCCAAAGTCCATCACTTTCTCTAAAAGTACTGATACCCGACTCAGCACTAATACCTGCTCCACTTAAAATAACTACTTTTGCCATCGCTTATCCTTTATCTGATTTTTTCAAATGCTTTTTGAAATAAAGCTTTAATTCCTAATTTAATGATAATATCCAATCTGTACCAATGCCCGCAAATCAATATCATCTTGATCATAATCACTTATAGTACCCCCAGGAAGCGGTGCCATAGGGATAATATCCCAGTTAAGTTCATAAGGTGAGGAAGCGTTCATAAAATGAAGTGCAGACTCTTGTGCAGATTCACTTAAATATTCAAACATAATACAGTAACATAAGGTGTCACGACCTGATTCAGAAATAAGCATGTGCTATTGTAGTTTTGCTAAGCTTAGAGCTTACAAAAAGCATACACATTTACTAAACAAACTTTTTTTATACAGCTTACATGTAAAAAACGATTTAAGTTAGTTTCTTAACCTAATATCCGCTAGACTATAGGTATGAAAAATATCTATATTACTGACTTAGACCACACTTTTTTACGCACCGACCTTTCTATTAGTTCTTATACTCAAAAGGTTTGGAATATGAAAGCTTCAGAGCACGTCATGAGTGTAGCCACCGCACGTACCTATAAAAAAACAGCCCAATTTTTAGAAAATATTCATATAAATGCACCAATGATTTTACTTGATGGTGCTTTAGTTGCAACAATGGATAAAAAAATTATTGCTACGAAGTTTATCAACAAAGAAGTTGCTGATGCGATTATTGATGAGGGGGCTAAGTTCGCGATATTCCCATTTGTACTTGCCTTAGCTGATAATAATCTCAATGAAGCTTTTTTACACTCTAATATATGCAATGAACATCAAACTCAAATTTTAACACGTTACACAAAAGATGACAATTTACAAGAGTGCAAAAACATCCGAGCAATGGATGATAATTTTAAAGTAGTCTATATGGGAGAAGAGAAACTCTTACGCAAACTACTTACCCAACTTCGACGTATTTTTAAAAATGAACTTAAATAT
>JAYEPE010000141.1:0-3247 GCA_034723735.1 Campylobacterota bacterium
TTGGTTTGAGCTAGAGAAATTAAAATAAAAGGATTTAAAGATGAAATATGTATTGATTATGGGACTGTTTTTTAATGAGCTATTTGCTCACGGTGGGAGTGGTGAACATATTCACTTTTTTGGTAGCTTACATGTAGAGGGCTTTATTTTGTTTTTAGCAGGTTTTATAACTACCTATTTTATTTATATACATGTAACAAGAGGAGATAGTTAATGTGCCAAGATTGTGGCTGCAGCATAACAGATACAGATGAAAATATGCATTCTCACAGTTCTGATGAGGTATTAGCAACTATCCATGCAAATCCTCAGCTAAATGACACTAAAACAGTAGAGATAATAAAAAATATTTTACATAAAAATGATCATGAAGCAGGACATAATCGTTCTCACTTTGATAAACATAATGTTTTAGCTATAAATCTTATGAGTTCTCCTGGTAGTGGCAAAACAGCTCTTTTAGAGAAGTTTGCGGATTTGGCTTTATTTAAATTTGGTGTTATTGAGGGTGATTTAGAGACTTCACGAGATGCTGATAGGCTTAGAGCTAAAGGTATTGATACATTTCAGATACAGACAGGTTCTGCTTGTCATTTAGATGCATTTATGGTTCATAAAGGTCTTCATGATATGCCACTAAATGAGATAGATATCTGCTTTGTTGAAAATGTTGGCAACCTTGTTTGCCCTGCTTCGTATGACGTTGGAACTCATTTAAACATCGTACTTGTTAGTGTCCCCGAGGGCAATGACAAGATAGCAAAATATCCAGTTATGTTCCGTAAAGCCGACTTGATTCTTATCACAAAAACTGACCTTCTTCCTTATATAGAGTATGATGTAGAATCTGAGAAAAAAGAGGCTAGAAAGTTAAGACCAAATGTTGATATTTTAGAGATAAATATTAAAGATGATGAGTCTATCAAAAGAGTTATCAAATGGATAGAGTTTAAAAGAGATATGAGATAATATGTACTTGCTTTTCAATTCTAAAATCTATTAATGCATGAATATTCAATAGTACAAGCTCTTATTGATAGTTGCCAAGAACATGCAGACTCAAACAGCGCTTCAAAAGTTACAAAAGTTGTGGTAAAAATAGGCATAATGAGTGGAGTGGAACCCTCTCTTTTAAAAGAAGCATTTGCAATTTTTAAAGAAAAGACTATCTGTGAGGGATGTGAGTTTGTTATGAATATACAAAAGGTAAAAATAGAGTGTCATAAGTGTAAAACTATTAGTGAGCTAGAAGATAATGAATATGCCTGTCCACAATGCAAGGCTACAGATATCAAGATAATCGATGGCGAGGATATGCTGTTAATGCAGTTAGAGTTGGAGTAAATGTCTTAAGAAGCAAATCCACTCTTAAAACCACACTCTTTTTTAACCACAATCGCCTTTTGTTTCTCTTTACGTTTGGTGTCTTTTTCAACAAAAATTTTCTTACGAGTTTTAGGGTCAAGTTCGGTATAGTACATCACTGCCGAATAAGTACTTGGTGTTGGTGTAAAGACTTGGGCTTGTTCAGGATTCATTTTTAACTCATTTGTCGTAAAACGTTTCAACTCTTGCATATCTCGCTCTTCACAACCGGGATGTGCCGCAATAAGATAGTAGGTCAAAAACTGTTTTTTACCCTCTTCACGGTTGAGTTTGTCATAAAGCTTTTTAAAATCAATAAGCGTCTGTTTTCCTGGTTTGCCCATCAACTCTAGAACATGTTGTTGAGTATGTTCAGGAGCTACTTTCATCTGTCCAGAAATATGATGTTTCACCATCTCTTTTAAATAGGTGTAGCCATGCTGTTTATCTTCAGTAATAAAATCATAGCGTACTCCCGAAGCAACAAAGGCCTTACGAACACCAGGGACTTGTCTTACCTGACGTAAAAGATTAATATTTCTTGAATGGTCTATTTTCATCACCTTACACAGACGCTCCGCATCCACACAACGCATATGATCGCAGGTGCCTTTTTTGAGTTTCTTATCACACTCGTAACCATACATATTTGCCGTAGGCCCTCCCACATCGGAGATAATGCCTTTGTAATCTTTGTAGTCTGAAAAATCTTTTGCCTCTTTAAGGATAGATTTTTCAGAGCGAGTACGAATACTTCGCCCTTGATGCACCCCTATGGCACAAAAATTACATTCGCCCCAACAACCATGATGTGTCATAATAGAAAATTTAATAGTCTCTAAACATTTAACATCACCCATCTTGGCATAATAAGGGTGCAACTCTCTTGTAAAAGGCAGAGCAGAGTTTGCATCCATCTCTTTTTCATCAAGATAGTCACAAGGCGGATTTTGAATCAAGTAACGCCCATCAACCTCTTGAGATAAACCTTTGGCTGTTATGGGGTCATTATTGTCATAAAAGAGATCAAAGAGATCAATATATTTCTCTCTGTTTTTAATACAATCTGCATGAGAAGGAAGCTGATGAAATTCATAATTTGGCTCTTTCGCAATATAACAGACCCCTCGAATATCACGCCACTCTTTATCTTCATCTAAAGCCTTTGTGAGCTGTTCAATCGCAATCTCACCCATTCCATAAATCAAAATATCAGCTTTAGCATCAAAAAGAATTGGTTTACGCAGTTTATTTGACCAATAATCATAATGTGTTACACGGCGTAAACTCGCTTCTATGCCCCCTAAAACAATAGGCACTGTCTTTTTAAAAAAACGGCGAATCAGATTACTATAGACTAAGGCTGCACGATCAGGGCGTTTAGTATTTTTTCCTCCAGGGGTATAATCATCGGAATTACGAAATTTTTTCGTAGCCGTATAATTAGAGACCATAGAATCTACACTTCCCCCACTCACACCCCAATACAATCGCGGTTCTCCTAGACGTCCAATATCATCAATACTTTGTATATCAGGCTGTCCAATCATACCTACCTTATAGCCAAGACGCTCTAACATACGTCCAACCATCGCCACACCAATAAAAGGCGAATCAATATAAGCATCACCACTCACTAAAATAACATCACATTGATTCCAACCTAGAGCATCCATCTCGGCGCGGCTTGTCGGTAAAAAAGCACTCTCATCAAAATTTTGATTTTTTTTCATCTGATTTTTCATATAGTGATTATATACACATCCCACTTATATATTCCCACTTTTAAATAAAAGATAAGCTATTAGCTACAAGGCAGATATCCGCAGGAGCTATGAATAGCTTCAAGGGTATCTAACGCAGTAGATGATAGCTTATCTTT
>JAYEPE010000142.1:0-3239 GCA_034723735.1 Campylobacterota bacterium
TATTATCTTCAAAGACATACTCTTTATGAAGCTCAAATTGTGCAAAAATAAGCTTACATGTAAGGAGAAATAAGATTACAATGTATTTCATTAAGTAGAGCTACCTTTTATACACATCCCGCTTGTATAGTAAAATTGTAACATAAAGATAGTATAAAAATTACTCTCCTATAATATTGCTCATATCAATATCAGTACCTAAGCTTTGTGCTAAAGTATCCATGAGAGCAAAGAGTGCATTAGAGTGCTCTTCAGCTTCTTTAAATTTTCTCATAATATCTTCTTTGGATTGATTTTTAGCCATACAACCTCCTGTAATCGCACAATCGAGATTGTCATTTATTAAAGAGTGAAAAGCTGTATGATGACGCTGCATCTGCATATATGTTTTATTTGTACCAAAGGCTCTCTCTCCAGCTCCATAATACCACTTTCCAAAACCACAATGCTTATGATCTTTTTTTAGTTCTTCAGTCACTGTACCATTCACTACTGCAGAGTAAGCACTTGATTTAAAAAGAATATGATGAATTTTGTAATTGGCTAAAAATAGCTCAAAACTACTTTGATTTGACTGCTTTGAAGTCACGTCCATATCACAAGAGAGGCTTTGCATTGTATCTGAGAAATTATTCATCATATCACTTGAATCATTAGCAATATCACTCATTTTTGAGGCATTTTCAGAAATACCACTTGATTGTTGCTGGAGATTTTGAATGGTTATACTTATCTCTCCTGTAGCTTTTGCTGTACGCTCTGCAAGTTTTCGCACCTCATCTGCAACAACAGCAAAACCACGACCATGTTCCCCAGCACGAGCAGCTTCTATCGCTGCATTAAGTGCTAAAAGATTTGTCTGATCAGCGATATCTTTAATAAGATTTACAACCATAGTAATCTCGCCAACATTTGTGTCCATCTGCTCAATACTACCAACAGTATCTGTGACAAGCTCACTCAGACTTAAAATTTCTGCAGCAGTTTTTTCAACTGTTGCATACGTTTTTTGAGCTGAATTATCTGCATTTGAAGTTAACTTTGTCACTTCTATAAAAGCATCTTTTGTTTTATTTATATCTGATGAAATAAGATCTAAATTCCCTTTCATTCCTCCATTAAATTGACTAAAAGCTGCTGAAAGTTCTCCCATAAGCTTATATCGCTCATTAGCCTTCATAGATGCTACTGCTTTTTGTATAGCATTGGCTGTCTCTTTAAATTCTCCGTGAAGACCTGCTGGATACATTGTTCTGTACATTTGACCTTCGCTAACTGCCTTTATTGTATAACGTGTTTCTCTTAATATTACTTCCATCTGGTCAAGAGCATTATTTATATCCCATGCTATCTGCTCTATAGGCGTTTCATTTCTATACAAAATAACACGAGAAGCAAGCTTTCCATTTTTCACATCTCGAAGTGTATTAGTGATTTTTTTCATCAGAAATGAGTCATCAGATACAGCTGATTTTGAAGATGGAATAAACAGTGATGCAATAGCAAAAAACATTAAAGCAGCAGCAACAATCATTTGTGATTGTAAGGCTAAAAATATAACAGCTATAATTACTAAGACTAATAGAGCGATAACATTTGGGTCTTTTATACTATTGAGTTGCATACTTATATCCTTATATCTTTTTGAAGATTAATGACAAACTCATCATATCCGACATTATTCTCAGCCAAGTAGCTATGAAGTAGTTTTTCTGATGCATTTATACCACCATTTTTTTCAGCATCAATAAGAAGTTTGTAGATAGGCTTTATTGTGTCGATTGCACTTTGAGGGGGCTTTCTTCGTACTGAAGTGTAGCTGATTATTTTTCCAAAATTATCTAAATCTGCTGTAATAGTAGCAAATACCCAATAGTAGCTACCATCTTTACTAAGATTTTTCACAAAACCAAAAAACTCTTTCTTGTTTTGAATCAAATCCCAAGCATGTTTGAATGCTATGCGTGGCATATCAGGATGGCGTATAAGATTATGGTTTGCTCCAATGAGATCCGCAGGTGGATATCCTGCCATTTTTGCAAAAATTTCATTGCAATAAATAATCTTACCCTTTGTATCGGTCTTAGAGATAATAAAATCATCCTCTCCAAGTTTTCTCTCATTTTGTGTAATAGCTTTAGGAGCATCACTTTTAGATAAGTTTTTTCCTTGCATTATAGAACCTTTTTTTCATCATTTAGAAGTATAACATATAAAAATTATGTTATTCTTTATTGACTTATTGGTATTATTACTATTAGTAATACAATGCAAAAAGAGAGAGTGAGGTTATTATGGATAAGGTACTTTTAGCTTTAGCAAAATATTCAATTGATGAAGAGTTTACAAATGAACAAGAGATTGATAAAGAGGCGATGATAGAGAAGTATCCTAAACTTCAAGAGAAACGAGCTGTTTTTGTGACCCTTAATCTAAAAGGTCAATTACGAGGTTGCATAGGTTCTCTTATTCCTCACCGCAGGCTTATTGATGATGTTATTTCTAATGCAAAATCAGCAGCATTTAGAGATCCAAGATTTCCTCCATTAACTCAAGAGGAGTTTAAAAATATCGAGATGGAAATTTCTCTTTTAAGTGTTCCTTATGAGCTCGAATACGAAGATATTGCAGATTTAAAAGCAAAAATACGTGTAGGTGTTGATGGGGTGATTTTACAACATCATAATAACCAAGCTACTTTTTTACCCTCAGTTTGGGAACAACTTCCAGACTTTGAGAGCTTTTTTACTCATCTATGTTACAAAGCAGGCTTGGGTGAGAAATGTTTAAAAGCCCATCCAAATATCCGTCTCTATCAGGCACAAAAGATTCACTAAAAGAACAAGATAGAATTAGGTATGATTACATCATAATTATTAAGGGGTACTCAATGCTAGATATTTTCAAACAAGAGAAGAGTTTTTTAACAAGAGCAAAAGAGAAGAGCAGTTTTAAATATAGAATAGTTTTTGATAATCGTGGTGCATTTGTAGAGATTTGTGATGCTAAACTAAAACCTATCAAAGAGATAGACTACAGGGTTTATAATGGGCTTGATAGAGAGATATTAAAAGCAATAGAAAACTCAAAAGAGGAGGATTTTTTTCAGATAAGTTGGGAGAGTGAAAACTCAAATATCTATCTTGATGAACATCCTCGTATTTTGGAACTTTTAAGAACTAGCACAAAGCTTATAGATGGTGATGGTAAGAGTTTAGAATTTAGTGATGGGGTAAAAA
>JAYEPE010000143.1:0-3235 GCA_034723735.1 Campylobacterota bacterium
ACTTCTAGGAGTCATAATCTCTTCAACTTTTAAACTTTTAAGATCAAGAAGATTATCAATCATGCTACCCTCATGCTCATTTACGATACCCTCTTTTTCGCCTTGATCGGTAATCGCTTTAATCTCGCCCAAAGATACCTTTTCATTTCTATTGGTATTAAAAAGTCGTGTTAAGAAAGACGAGACAAGAAGAAGAGGGTAGGTAAGATAAATGAGAGCACGTATAATATATGCTGAGGGAATTGCTAATTGTTGCGAATAAATAGCACCAATTGTTTTAGGAATGATTTCTGAAATATAAAGGATTAATAGGGTTAAAATTCCTGAGATAATAAACATATACTCTTCACCAAAAATAAGCATAGCTTGTGCTCCTACTCCTGCTGCTCCTAGGGTGTGTGCAAAGGTATTAAGTGTCAAGATAGCAGAGATGGAGAGATCAATTTCATCAGCATTACGTTTAAGTAGTAGTGCTCCTGAGCGTTTCTCGTCAACTCGCGCTGCAATATAGTATTTTGAGGTTGAAAGCAGTACGGCTTCAAGGATAGAGCATAAAAAAGAGACGCCAACGGCAATAAAAAGATATAATAAAAGTAATGTCATGGTGGCATTATGACTAATTAAGCTTTAGAGTGTGATAATAAGTTTTATACCTGTATTATGAAAAGGAAATATAATTATGAGTGAGAAAATTGTTAAAGTAGTTTTTGTAATATTAATAGTTGGCTTTATTGGTGCCTTAGTTTATAAAGCAATGAGTCCAAATAATTATCAACATCCAATTACTAGATAGTTTTAATCGCTGGATTTTTTGAAGATGAAAAAAGCTCTTCATAATTTTCAGCTATATAAATACTAAGCTGAGGTAAAATCGCTTTATTAATAAGTGGGAGTAGTACCTGTGGAATATAATCCATCCGATATCGAAAAAAAATGGCAAAAATTTTGGGCTGAAAATCGAAGCTTTGAACCTCAAGAAGATTATAATAAAAAGAAAAAATATATTTTAAGTATGTTTCCATTTCCAAGTGGACGTTTGCATATGGGGCATGTACGTAACTATAGTATTGGTGATGCTTTTGCACGTTATTATCGCCAACAAAACTATAATGTCCTCCATCCAATTGGATGGGATAGTTTTGGTATGCCAGCTGAAAATGCGGCTATAAAAAATGGTGCTCATCCAAAAACATGGACGTATGATAATATCGATTATATGCGTAAAGAACTTGCAACCTTAGGGCTATCATTTTCAAAAGAGCGTGAGTTTGCAACTTCTGATGAGCTTTATACAAAGTTTGAGCAGGGCTTTGTTATTGATATGTTTGAAAAAGGTATTTTATACCGTAAGCAAGGCTTTTTAAACTGGTGTCCTCACGATATGACTGTTCTAGCAAATGAACAAGTGGTTGATGGTTGTTGTTGGCGCTGTGATACTGAAGTGGTTCAAAAAGAGATGTATCAGTATTATTTGAAAATTTCAGACTACACTGAGGAGCTTTTAGAAGATTTAAAAGTCTTAGAAAAAGGCTGGCCAAAACAGGTTCTGACTATGCAAGAAAATTGGATTGGAAAATCAAATGGATTAGAGTTTGATTTGAAATTTGATGAAGCATCACAAGAAAAACTAAGCAATGATTTTGAATCATTTAGTGTCTTTACAACCCGTCCTGATACGATTTATGGTGTAACATATTCTGCTTTAGCACCAGAACATGAGATAGTTAGCTATATGCTTGAGAATAAACTTTTAGATGATGAAACTGCAAATGCTATTAAAGCTATGAAAAATGCAAATGCAATAGATCGCCAAAAAGAGAAATCAGGTGTGGCATTAAATATTTCAGTTATTCATCCACTAACGGGCAGAAGTATTCCTGTCTGGGTAGCAAATTTTGTCCTTATGGATTATGGAAGTGGCGCTGTTATGGCTGTTCCTGCTCATGATGATAGAGATTATGATTTTGCTAGTAAATATGACTTAGAAATTACACCTGTTATTAAGCCTTTTGAAGGAGACACACCTGAAAACAGTGCTTTTACAGAAGTAGGGGAGCTTTTTAATTCAGAGCAATTTGATGGACTTCGTAGTGACGATGCCAAACGTGCAATACTAGAACATTTTGAAACTGAAAAAATTGGAAAACGAGTTATCAACTTCCGTCTAAAAGATTGGGGTGTTTCACGTCAGCGTTATTGGGGTGCTCCGATTCCTTTTGTCCACTGTAGCGATTGTGGTATTGTCAGTGAGAAAAAAGAGAATCTTCCTATTGCACTTCCTGATGATATTGAAATAACAGGTGAAGGAAATCCGCTAGAATCTCATCCAACATGGAAACACTGCTCATGTCCTAAGTGTGGCGAAGATGCTATTCGTGAGACAGATACCATGGATACTTTTGTACAATCATCATGGTATTTTTTACGTTATACCGCTTCTTTGGCTACACAACAAGAAAAAGCCTTTGATGCAGAAGAAGTTGCGTATTGGATGGGTGTAGATCACTATATTGGCGGGATTGAACATGCTATCTTGCACCTGCTCTATGCACGATTTTTTACCAAAGTTATGCGTGATTTAGAGTATATCAATATTGATGAGCCTTTCGATAAACTCTTAACACAAGGCATGGTGCTTAAAGATGGCTCAAAAATGAGTAAGTCTAAAGGTAATACAGTTGATCCTGATGCTTTAATCGAAAAATATGGAGCAGATACAGCGCGTCTATTTATTTTATTTGCAGCCCCACCAACACAAGAGTTAGAGTGGAATGATAGTGCTGTTGAGGGGGCATTTCGTTTCTTAAAACGCTTTCATGATAGAGCTTCGAATGTACTTACATGTAAAGAGATACCAAGTATCGATCATTCAAGTTTAAATAAAGAAGAGAAGCTAGCTCGTAAAAAAGTCTATGAAGCTTTAAAGCGTGCTCACGATGTTTACGAAGAGCGATATACTTTTAATACTATGATTGCAGGTGTGATGGAAGCAATGAATGCCTTAAATGATCAAAGTAATGCTGATGTCTGGACTGAAGGTTACTGGATATTACTAGGTATTATGGAACCTATTGCTCCGCACTTATGCTGGGAACTTAGTGATAAATTCTTTACATGTAAGAACCTCTCCCCTGTTGCGCTCAAGGAAGAAGTCTTTGTTGTTGATAGCATTACCTTAGGAGTTGGGGTTAATGGGAAAAGACGTGCTGAAATAGAAGTAGGTGTGAATGATGAT
>JAYEPE010000144.1:0-3228 GCA_034723735.1 Campylobacterota bacterium
ATCTTAGAAGCCTTTGAAAGCGATCAGAACACCTCTGTTGATCTGAGATCGAAGCGTATTGTGCAGAATGAGGCGGTCTACATTACTTCGCAGTGTTATACCAAGACAGAAGATGAGAATGGCAATGTACACAACCCTTGTATGAACTGTCATATAAACTCTAAACGACCTAACTATATGGATGATTGGGACCTTCAAGAGTCATTGCCTTTTAACGAATATACAAAAGTAAACCGTTTTATCAACCTTTTTAAAGATCGTACTGATCTTGTTGATGCCATCAGCGATGAGACGATTATGGAGTATGTCAGAGAAGACAACTATTTGAATAATGAGGGTCAAATCATCTTAGCAGAGCAGTTAAAACGACTTCCAGAAACTTGGGATTATAATGAAAATGGTTCATGGGATGGATATGTGCCCGATTGTCACTTTAACTTTGATAGCGAGGGCTTTGATAAGGACATGCTAGGCAATTTTACGGGATGGCGCGCTTTTGGATATTACCCGTTTTTAGGAACATTCTGGCCAACAAACGGCTCTACTGATGATGTGCTTATTCGTTTACCGGATATCTTTCAACAAAACTCTGAAGGCAATTTTGATCTTGATGCTTATAAGATCAACTTAGCCATTGTTGAAGCGATGATTAAAGAGACAAACATCACTATAGAGGAGACAGATGAGCGTCAATGGGGTGTCGATCTCGACAAAGATGGAGAGATTGCTACTGCATCTCAAATTACTTACGATTGGGCACCGCTTGAAGAGCGCTATATGAGTTATGTGGGAAAAGCAAAAGAGGTCTATGACGAAGCTCTAAAGGTCAATCTCTACCTACCAATGGCTGCAGGACTTTATCCCGAAGGAACAGAGTTCTTACATACGGTACGCTACATCGATATTGTCGATAATGCACCAACTATGGCTTCGCGAATGAAAGAGCTGCGTTACGGACGTAAATACTCTTGGAATACCTATCCACAGATTCAAAATGCTGTTTTAGCGGAGATTAAAGAGAAACATGATTTCTCTGAACGCTTACGGACAGTCATGGGTAATGTAGAAGAGGGTGTTCAGACATCATACGGCTGGGTTTATCAAGGATTTATTGAAGATGTTGATGGTTATCTTAGACCCCAAACCTATGAAGAAAATATGTACTGTGTCGGATGTCACTCTACTATTGGTGCTATTGTCGACTCCACATTCGTCTTTCCTCGTAAATTTGATCATAACGCTAAACAGATGGGCTGGTACCACTGGACACAGACGCCAAATGCTTTTAAGGACATGAAAGAGCCAAAACTGGCAGATGGCCGTTATGAATACACACTCTATCTCGAAGAGAATCATGCCGGCGATGAGTTTCGTGACAATAAGGAAGTCATTGAGAAATTTTTTAATGAAGATGGTTCACTTATAGCATCTGAAGTTGAAAAACTCCACAAGGATATCTCTCACCTGATCATTCCATCGACGCAGCGTGCCATAATGCTGAACAAAGCTTACAGAGTTATTGTCGATGAGCAGAGCTATATTTATGGACGGGATCCTCATGTGAAACCTGTAAAAAATGTTCATGAACGTGTCAATGTGGATCAATCAACAGGTGTTACCGCTGTTACGATGGATCGTTATCCACTGCAATAGTTGCAAGTAATAAAAAGCTTACTTTGCACTATGGTATAGTTTCAATTTTTAACTATTTTTCTAAAGAGGTGAAGTTTTTCATCTTCGAGAAGTGTTTCTGCATAGTCTGCCTCTGCTTTCGCGTATTTAATCCACATCCCTGAGGGAAGACGAACTTCTAAATTTCCATTTTCACGATGTTTAATTATTTTTTTAATAGAAAGTATTTTTTCAATAGGTGAAAAATCTGCTTTAGTCATATCTACATCATCACGGTAAAAAAGTGTTTGTGATTTAAAATTTCCCCAACCTGGAATACCATCTTCAGTATAAGGTACTTCATAATCATTTTTAAAAAGGACTAGAACTTTATAATGACTATCAGTAAAAACTTCTATGATTTTTCCACGACCAAAAACTAAACCATATACTTTTTGATCCAACTTTGCTTTTTTAAAGTAACTCATTCTTATGCTCCTTGTTGAATGGTATAGCCTACCCCTCGAATTGTTTTTATATAATTTTTATTTTTATCAGGATCTATTTTCTCTTTAAGGCGATTTATTGCGACATTAACAGTTCTACCTTGATAGTTTTCATTAGTTTTCCAAACATGTTTAAGGAGAAACTCTCGATCAAGTACACGATCTTGATAAATTATAAAGTTGTATATAAGGTCAAATTCAAGTTTTGTAAGCTCTACTTCTTTAGCTTCTATGGTAATAATACGAGTATTAAGGTTGAGTAAAATATCACGATATTGGATTTCGCTTGAGAGCATATTCACTTTGGAACGCCGTAAAATAGCTTCGATACGAAGAAGTAATTCAGTCATCTCAAAAGGTTTAGTGACATAATCATCTCCACCGCTTCTAAAACCATCTTCTATATTGTTTTGTGAATTTTTTGCACTAAGGTAGATAACAGGAATGTCCATACCCTTTTCACGCATCATCGCAATAAAATCACTGCCCTCAATTCCAGGTAAATTTCTATCCATTAAAATTAAATCTACCTTCTCTTCATTGAGGGCACGTTTGACATTTGTTGTACTTAAAAATCCCATAGTCTCATAGCCTTCTTGGGTAAGACGGTATTCAAGTAGTTCAATAAGGTCGCTGTCATCTTCTACTATTAATATTTGTGCTTTCATTTTTCACTTCAATTTTTTTATGATGTGAGAATTCTAGATAAGTAATGTCTCCGAATGGTTACATGTAAGAGAATTGTTGTAACCTTATTGTTACCAAAGCGTACTGTTGATGTAACAGAGTTTTTTTATTATTACGCCATCAAATATCTTAGGGGTAATACAAATGACAAACAAAAGCGTATCAGCAATAGCACTTAGTGGTTTAACAGCAGCATTATTAACATTTTCTGGATGTGGAGGCGGTAGTTCTTCATCAGGTGGCGGTACTTCTAGCTCTTCAGAGAGTTCAAGTTCTTCAAGTCAAGGAAGCACTGAGACACTCCGCGGAGACATTACATCAGATAAAACACTAACATCAGATACAACATGGATATTAGCAGGTAACAAGATTAAAGTAAAAGATGGTGCAACATTAACAATTGAACCAGGAACAAAAATCTATG
>JAYEPE010000145.1:0-3219 GCA_034723735.1 Campylobacterota bacterium
TGCTTTTTCACCAATAAGCCTTATGATATCTTGATCATAATTCATATCATCTTTATCAGTATAGAGCTCAAACTCTGGAATAAGATTAAAATCACAACAAGATTTAGAAGTGTTTAAATCAGGTGAATCAAAGGTAATACCCCCTGCAATCAATGTTGCTAAAGAGTCAATCTTAAGCTTAAGCCCTGCCATAGATGCCTTAAAATCAATACTGCTCAAACCCCAAAAATGACTATCTTTTTTGATAAGATGTTTATACTTTTCTTTGATATGCACAGTATAAGCAACACCATCATGAAGTAATTCACGCTCTACAATACTTCCAACAATAAACTTTCGATAAATAATAGGTGTATCGAGAGCAAACCTACCCTCTTTATCTTTTAATTTAAGTTGTATTCCAGGATTTAATTGATCAAAAGGCTTGTGTTTTGAGGCAATAAATTCAAATTTTTCAGGAAGCTCATAGAGTTCTTCAAAGGTCTTTTTAGCAGGGTATATCTCTATATAAAGACCACCCACAATCGTCTCTAAACCTGAGACTTCAGTAAGACTTATCTTTGGTCTAACCTTCCAAAACGTGTTGCCTTCTCGTCCAACAGCATTGATGGCATTGCTATTAACAGAGATAGAGACATCAACCATAGAGATATCATGAGGATGTAATTTAATCTTTGTGACATGCCCAACAACAATACCTTTATATTTAAGAAGTGTTTTACGCTCAAGAAGACCACTTCCATCTTTGAAAGTAACTGTAATCTCTGTACCTCTGTCACTATAAAACTTAAAAAGCATCCAGCTAGCTAATATTAAGGCCAATAAGGGCACAATCCAAACAACAATACTTGTAGAACGCCGTCTCTCAATTGCTTTAGTGCTCACGTCTCTTCCTTCTTTCAATATCAAACATTAATCTTGGATCAAAACTTTCTGTTGCTAACATCGTTAATATTACCACCAATGAAAATGCAAAAGCTGCACCACCCGCATCGACAGTTGCTAATGATTGAAACTGTACCATACCAATCATAATAGCGACGACAAAAATATCCAGAAGTGACCATTTGCCTATAAACTCAATAATTCGATACAATTTAACACCAAAGATTGCAAAAGCATGTAACTTAAAATAGCTAATAAGAAGCAAAAGAAGCAATACTGCAATTTTAAAAACAGGTACAGCAATACTAGCAAGAAAGATTATTATCCCAATACTTGCTTCACCATGCTTAATAAAATAGGTAATTCCCTCCATTATTGTACTACCCTCATCAATACCCAAAGAGGTTATAATCATCATAGGAAGTAAATTTGCAGGAATTAAAAAGAAGAGTGCCGCAATAATGTAGGTTAAAGTAATGGTAAATGAGTGAGGTTTTCGTAAATAGATTTTATGTTCACACTGTTTACATATAGTATCTTCACTATCATTAAGCCATTCGCATTTTAAGCAGAGCTTTTTATTGAGTGTAATATCAGTTTCGTAATGCATCATTATGCCAAATATCATCAGGATTAAACCAGATAATTGTAATATAAAAACAGATAAGAAAAAAGATAAAAATAAAAAAACCTGCATCTATGTTGAGATGTCCTACCGTTTTAAGCTTGATGACAGCAACAAGTATGCTAATCATATAAACCTCTGCCATAGCCCAATGACGAATAGCACGATAAGCATGATACAGACGGTTCATATAAGTAATTTTTAGATTAAAATGTAAAGGAACCAGAATCAGCAAGAGTAATCCTAGCATTATTAAAGGTATTAAGATACCTGTAAATAAAATTAAAGCTCCTATAATCATATTGCCATCATCATAAAATGAGCCGACAATATCTAAAAGCGTGGATGCCTGAACCTGCCCTCCCAAGTCTAAAGTAAGCACTGGTAAAAATAGTGTCGGGATATACGCAATAAAAGCAGCCAACGCCATCACAATAATATAAGAAAACTTCTCACCTGGAGCATATATAAGACCCTTACATCGTGGACAATAATAGTTATGGTTAATGTCATTTTTATCATACTCAACAATAACACCACACTCTTTGCAAGCACTTTTATAGTTCATGATTTATTTTATCATAAGAAAGTAAAGCCATACTATTTTGAACGATAACTTCTCTTAGTCTTTAAGCACAGTTGATTTTGTAATCTAAAAAGAGGCTTTCAATTGGTATATGTAATTGCTTGTGCAGGTTTCGTATCATTTCAATAGTTAGTTTTCTTTTTTTATTCAAAACCTCTGAAACCCTCGATTTACTCCCAACAATTGAAACTAAGTCTTTTTGCTTTAAACCTTCTTGCTCCATTCTGAATTTAATAGCTTCAATAGGATCAGGAGTATCTATTTTATAAAACTGTTCTTCATAGGCTTCTATCAAGGTAGTAAGAACTTCTAACTCATCCATTTCAGGTGTATTTGGCTTAGCGGTCATTAAGCTTTCGATTTTACTAAGTGTCTCAACATAATTTTGTTCATTTTTAATAGGTTTGATATTCATCTTATAAATCCTCTATATTGATATTGTCATATTGTTTATGTGTTCCAACAAACTTGATGAAAACAATTTTTGCATAATAATTTATAGTCACGATTAATCTATATTTATTTCCTGCAATATTAAAGACAACTTTCTCATTTCCAATGATACTTGCACTTGCGTACATCTCTTTTACTTCATTTGGATTGCTCCAAGTAAGTTTTAAAACTTCTTTGTGCCAAGCTACTAAAGCATTTTTACTATCACGATATTTTGATTGCTCATAAAAGTCTTTAAGTGTCTTCTTTGATATTATTCTCATGCAAGTATTATATTATGGTTCCCATTAAGAGAACTTTAGTTTTTGGACGTACTTTCATAATTTCCCTTTGGTTTATTCTCTTCTATGACTCTGAAGCATAAGATAAATCAAACTCCCTTTTTGAACATACATATATACAACTAATACTTTTTTCAACAAATCAAGAAACACAATCGTTCAAATAATGCGCATTATTTTTAAAAAAAGTAACTATTTTTTGAAACAACAGTCAAAAATATGACAAATTGATGTATTTTTACAAATAAACACATAAAAATACTGTTCGTTAAATTAACGAGTCAGGTGAACCCTATACATGCAGAAGGTTTTTCCCAACATAAACTAGCTACAATCATAGGAGTTTCACAGACACAAATATGTAGGATTATTAAAAAGAAAGAGGTATA
>JAYEPE010000146.1:0-3216 GCA_034723735.1 Campylobacterota bacterium
TTATGACCATATGTATCATTGATAGTTTTAAACTTATCAATATCTAACATCATTATGGATAAATCAGTTTTATTTCTTTTAGCTAAGTCTAATATCGACTCAGATATTTGCAAAAAATATCTTCTGTTATAAAGACTTGTCATGGAGTCTGTAGAAGCTAATAATTTAAGGTTTTCTTCTAAGGTTTTGTACTCAGTAATATCTGTTAGATACCCAATAAAATGGGTAATTTCTCCTTCACTGTTTTTCTGAGTCACCGTGTAATCAAGAATCCACTTTACTGTATTATTTTTAGTAAGGAGTCTATAAGGAGCATGCTTGAAAAAGTCACTCTTTTGTTCTAATGCATCTTTTACTTCTTGGGCTACAGTTGGCATATCATCAGGATGAATACATGAAGAGTAACTAACTTCACCAGACGTCAACTCAGCTAACTCATATCCTAATAATTTAGAAACATTTAAAGATACATAATCGATATCCCAGGTATCATTATTTTTCCACTTAAAAAGTACACTATCACTTTTGTCAAATAGGGATAGTAAGTTTTTTTGTTCTTTAGCTAAAGATTCAGCCTTCTCTTTAGCTTGAAGCAATTGAAGTTCTATTGCTTTGTTGGCTGAAATGTCCTTTGTGCTAATAAGCATTCTTTTCTTATCAGGCATCATCGATAGGCTCATATTAATAGTTAAAAGAGTGCCATTTTTTTTCTTGCATGATTTTTCAAAATTAGTAATATATCCATATTCAATTACATTTTTAAGTGCTTCTTTTGCAGCTTCTATATCTTCAGGAATAGTCATTTCAATACAAGATGTATTTAAAAGTTCTTTTCTTGTAAATCCTGTTAGTTCTAGATAAGCATCATTAAAATCAAGAAAGTTACTCTGCAAGTCTAAAATAGCAAGCCCATCTTTAGAGGTTTTAAAAATGGCTTCAAATTCCTCTTTTTGTTTTTCTATTTCATTAGAACGCTGCTGAATAATATGATTTTTATTCCGATATAAATAAACTAAGAAAATTAATAAACAAAATATAGTTAAAAATAAAAGTAGTAAAGTTATCTTTATTAGCTCAATATTCTCTTCCCAAACCGATACAGTCTCATTAACAATATGTGCATTTTCTTCAATAAAGTCTGGAAGGAGTAGATTTTTACTATTTAATTCTTTTCTATCAAAATAGTAACGATTAGGACTTTCTAATATAAAACCTATCTCTTCAAATGGTTTACCTTTAAAAAAATCTAAAACCATACCAGCAGCTGTTTTTCCCTGCTCATATGAACTTGTCACATATCCACCAATTACACCTTTGTGCATATAGGCATCTTCCATTGTCATAAAGATATGCTTTGATGGGTGAGTCAATTGCTCTAATGTATCACTAAGAAGCATTGTTTTATTTATGTCATTTTGAAACTTACCAATTGTAGTAAGGATTATTATAGAGGGTGCTAAAGCTTTAAGTTCTTGTATTACATCTTTGATATTTTTATTGGCAATGAAGTATGCTGTATATTTTGGATGTTTTTTCATTAAGAGAATTAATTCTCGTTCGATATTTTTATATGTGTTTGAATCATCCCCTATAAAATAGATATTAGTAGTATCTGGTGCAAATTCATTTATAATTTCAATATTATAAGAAGGTTCTTTTCTTTCAAAAACTCCTGTTATTTCCATATTATTTACTTTTGTTGCAACGGACATATCGTTGATACCTGAAAAAACAATATGTATTTTTTGGAAAAGACGATTTTTATACTCTCGTAAAAATGAGAGAGCATTATCATCAGTTACATAAATAATACTTGGTTGATGTTTAGAGTATTTTTTTTCTAAATATTCAGCAAAAAATTCTTTATACTCACCATCAAAATCAAGATATTTAGTATCTAAGTGTTCAGTATGTATATCTATTTTAAAAGATGATTGTTGCATCTCTCTTACAAAAGAGTCATGTTGACCTTTAGTCCATGGATACTCCCCTGAATAAGAATGTAAAATTAAAACTAATTTAACACTATCAGCAGACAGAGGTATAGCAAGTATGCATAAGAAAAACAACACCTTAAATATTTGTGCCAATTTTTTCAATTGATTCTGCAAAATAATAACCTTAAACCCATCTATTCCTAATTATAACAAAACACTAAAATAATCAATACATTTCTCGGAAGTATATAAACAGCCACATCTCTAAAAAACACTCACACGTGAAGGTGTATTTATAGTTTTGATCATGATCCGTCTAATTAGATTGACAATTGTATCCATCTCGCCAACTACATAACCGGCAAGGCAATATCCACAACCATAGTCCCTAACGGTACTACAGAAGATTTCCGATAAGTTGATGTGACCAGAATGGGGCCAGTTATGGTTAGCATGTAAAAATATCCACACGTTAGATAAATGTACGTACGGCTTGGTAAATATGCAATCAGAATTTATACTTAAGGGAGAAGCGCGCGTTCAGTGATCCGGTTTTACAAACCCACCCCTCCGATGCTGAGTGATTATACTCAGCATAACAAAGTTGGCAGTGCTTCAATGGCTTCTTCTAATAGATAAGTAGAATAAACCTTAGCATAGCGAGATAAAGAAGCGATTAACTTCGGGAATATTCAACGTATGGCTAGGTTTAAAAACACCACAAAACTGAGTAGATTCAGCCCAGCTTGGCATAAATACCACCATATTTTGTCTGGACGAGTGCGTGGTGCTTGATCAGCGATCCGGCTTCATGAACCCATCCCTCTTTCTTTTTTTATTAGGCTGAACTTCCTCACTTCACATACACACATTTGATACACACGAGAAGCGATAAGCACCAAAATCTATGAAATTAGCCGTAGAGATTGATGTCGAAAATCTCCTGTAATTTTTTTGCTTTTGATGTCTTGAAGTTCCCTGATATAGGGCTTATTGTGGTATAATTGTAATGAAGATTAGTCGTTAAAAAAGGATGGTGCACCAGAGAAGATTTGAACTTCCACACCCGAAGGCACTACCCCCTCAAGGTAGCGTGTCTACCGTTCCACCACTGGTGCATTTAAAAAGAGCATGTCAGCCGAAGCTGACAGAGGGGTTTATCCTATACTTTGAAATGGCATAGGACACACGACTTCGGTTGATTAACCGAGGTAAGGGTTCGCGTAAAGTGCGATAAGCGCGATTACCAATGTATAGATAACCTGTGCTTCGATCATTG
>JAYEPE010000147.1:0-3214 GCA_034723735.1 Campylobacterota bacterium
GATTGCTCTGGACAATGACCTTCATATAATAAGGATCATAACTCTCAAGTTCATCGTTTCCCACACCAAACCAGTTGGCTTCAATATTTTCAACCATAGAGTAAAAAGGGAGTTTTTGATTTTTAATTTTCATAGGTGCTGGAGTGATTTGCAAGAGTGCAAAACTTTGACAATCGAGAGTAAAAAGAGCCTGATCGGTGTAAATATAAAAGAGACCTACTGAGGCTAATCGACAAAATCCTTGCATATCCTCAACTAAAGGGGTAGGATGACCTCTATAAGATAAAAAAGCAGCAAAACTATCAGGATGCACCCAGTGAACATTTTTGATGCGTGAACTAATACCATGGTAAATATCATCGCTTGGAGCGATAAGTATGGCACGTTCATATGCAAAAGCCAAGACAGCGATATCGCCTTTTTGAGGTCTCCAATTTCCATTAGGAAGTGAATTTTGCACAAGACCATCGTACTCACTTAAAGTGAGGCTTGCTTCTTGAGTTTCACTATTGAAATGACTTACGGTAGCACCGGAGATAATGGCACTATGATTATCATTAAAAGTACGGACAATAAAACCACTAACACCTATGTCAATGGTAGGAATTTTAATAATAGCTTTCTCGTTGTTGATGCTCACAATGGGAGTTTCGATAGCACTAGCAAAAAGAAAAAGAGGCAAAAAGAGTAAAAATAGCAGACGCACAGACAACCTTACATGTAAAATATAGAGCGATTATACTCAAGAAATGCTTTGGTAAGTAAAAATTAGCTACTCTTTCACAATAAAAATACCCTTTGAGAATGACAATGAAATATTTTTTACTTTTTTTACTTCCACTTACTCTGTTTGGTGCCAGTGTTGAATATGAACGTTGGCCATCGGGTGAAACTTTTTTGACTTTTTTAGAGCATCAAAAATTACCTCAAGCTACCTATTATGACCTTGATGCTGAAGATCAAAAATTAACGGAAGAGATTCGCTCTGGATTTAATTATCAGATATTACGTGATGTAAATGACTCTATTGAACAGGTCCTGATTCCTATTAACGATGAGTTACAGCTACACCTTATGTGTAAGGCTCAAAAATGTGAAGTAGCCCCTATCCCTATAATCACTCAGGTGAAGCGTGAAGCCTTTATGTTAGAAATTGAAAATTCTCCCTATTATGATATTCAAAAGGCAACGGGCTCTAAAGCTTTGGCGCAGATTTTTGTAAATGGATTTAAAAATTCTCTGAATTTTCGACGTGATTTACGTAAGGGTGATAAGCTTGTTATGGTTTATGATCAAAAATACCGTTTTGGAAAAGCTTTTTCTATGCCAGTTCTTCAAGTAGCTATGATAGAGATGCGAGGCAAAAGACACTCAATTTATCTTAATAGTGATGAGCGTTATTATGATGAAAAAGGGGCTCAGGTAGAAGGTTTTTTGCTCTCACGTCCCGTTAAAAATGCACGTATTAGCTCTAAATTTACCAAACGGCGCTTTCATCCTATACTCAAACGTTATCGTGCGCATTTAGGTATTGATTATGCAGCGCGTAGAGGGACTCCTATTATGGCAGCAGGAAGTGGAAAAGTTATTTTTGCAGGCTATACTCGTGGTTATGGTAATGTTACAAAAATTCGTCATACAGATGGGTATATGACCTTATATGCACACCAAAAATCATTTCGTCGGGGTATCAAAAGAGGCAAATATGTAAAGCAGGGACAAGTCATCGGCTATGTTGGCTCTACGGGACTCTCTACAGGACCGCATCTGCATTTTGGGCTTTATAAAAATGGTCGTGCTATTAATCCTGCTCGTGTTGTACGTGTCACAACAAAAAAACTCTATGGCAAAACACGTAAAGCTTTTTTGAAAATCAAAAAAGATTTGGATGAGATGGTTGCTTTACATATCGAAGCTAAGACACCGCCATATCGTATGGACGATTATCAATATGTATATTATCTTGAACGTAGCGAGACTACGCCAGAGGAGCTACAATGAAACATTATCAAGAGATGCAACATGCCTTTGAGTTGTTTTTGCAAGATAGAGAAGCCAATGATCTTCATGCAAGTGAGATTGCCTACTTAATTCGCAAATTACGTAAAAAAGACCCTGAACGTTTTTTTACTACCTTAGATCAGATTCCAAAAGATATCTTAGGTGATGTACTTTTAGAACTGCCTGAAGGGGCAAAAGATGCTGCGATTGAGCATCTCTCTTCTCATGATCTTGCAGAAGCAATTGATGATCTTGAATCTGATGATGCAACAGATTTGCTTCAAGATATTGAAGATTTTGATGAAGCGAAGTCAGTAGAGGTTTTCGAAAAACTTAATGAAGAAGATCAAGAAGATATCGATAAACTCCGTCGTTATGAAGAGGATCAAGCAGGTGCTTGGATGCAGACAGAGCTTTTTGATGCAGTAATGGATGAGACAATTCAAAATTCCATTGATCGCTTACGTCACCTAAAGTCTGAAGGCGAACTAGAAAATATTTATCAAGTTTTTATTGTGAATG
This sequence comes from Campylobacterota bacterium, assembly GCA_034723735.1. Taxonomy (GTDB): domain Bacteria; phylum Campylobacterota; class Campylobacteria; order Campylobacterales; family Sulfurimonadaceae; genus S010-53. Next base: position 2,524 of record JAYEPE010000147.1, read on the forward strand.
ATCATCAACGTCTTATTGCCACACGAGGGCTTGAAGATTTGATTATTTATGATTTTGCAAAGACCTATAGAGAGGTTCTTGATGCTAAAGAGTTTCGTTGCATAGAAGCAACAGAAAATATTGAAGTCGTTGCAACGATGTTTGAGCAGTATGACCTTACGGTACTTCCTGTAGTAGATTGGCAAGGTAAGCTTGTAGGGCGTATTACCTCTGATGATATTTATGATGTAATTGAAGAGCGTGCAACAGAGCAGATTTATAACCTTGCTGGTGTTGATGATGATGCGGAGCAAGAAGAAGATCTTATTGCAGTTTTTAAAAAACGCTCTTTATGGTTATCGCTAAACCTTCTCACAGCAATTTTAGCCTCTTTAGTTATAGCGATGTTTGATGAAACCCTTGCTGCTTTTATTCCATTGGCGATTTTAATGCCTATTGTTGCCTCTATGGGAGGTAATGCTGGAACGCAATCTTTAACAGTTATGGTACGTCGATTGGCTCTTGGAGATATTGATAGTGAAAATGCACGTCATGCGGTCAACCGAGAGATTATTGTGTCGGTTCTCAATGGCATATTATTTGCATTTTTGATGAGTCTTATCACTTTTTTCTGGTTTTCTAATGCTACTTTAGGTGTGGTTATTGGAGTGGCAATGATTATAAATCTCTTTATAGCAGGAAGTTTTGGTGC
>JAYEPE010000148.1:0-3190 GCA_034723735.1 Campylobacterota bacterium
CAGGAGCCGAGATAGAGCTTCATAATGTAAGCGATTGCACTGATGATGCAATGGAGAAGTATGAGTTTATAATCATAGGTGCTTCTACTTGGGGAGAAGGCGAACTGCAAGATGACTGGGAAGAGTTTTTTCCAAATTTAGGCAAAACAGACTTTTCAGATAAAACAGTTGCACTCTTTGGTCTAGGCGATCAAGAGGAGTATTGCGATTATTATCTAGATGCAATGGGTACTATCTATGAGGAAATTCTTAAACAGGGTGCAACAGTTGTCGGTTCTTGGCCTACAGATGGATACGACCATGATAAATCTACTGCTATAAGAGATGGAGAGTTTGTAGGTCTAGCACTCGATGAAGACAATCAAGATGATTTGAGTAACGACCGCGTAACTGCTTGGATAGCACAGATTAAACCCTATTTTACAAAAGAAGTTTAATACCATAGACTCATTCTGAATATGAATGAGTCTATATGAAAATTAACTTTGAAATCTTAATTGAAAAGCTCAAAACAGGAGAATGTTTTAGCTTAAAAAATCACTTTATATATCAGCACAACCATAAGCTGTACTCTTCAAAAATATATAAAAATATAACACTCTCAAGAGAGTGCCTTCATCTATATTTTGTGATTTTGAAATAATTTATAAATATTTTATTTCATTTTGCTCCTTTAATCATCTGTTTTAGGCCTTCTAACAAGGCTTGCCGGTAAGTTTTTTTATTTTTGCTTTATTGTTTAACTCAAACATTTTCTTGCCTCCAAAAATTTAATAAATTCTGCTTCTACACTAGCAGTTCCCCTGCGTGTACAAAGAAGAGGAATTTTCTGCTTTTTAGCTGATTTTTTAAAATAGCTCATTGAGTTATGCTTTAAAAAATCTGTTAGCATTATTACTGCATCTGTATTAGCAGGAATCTTTTTATGAGAAGTAGAGTTTTTTCTTGAATCCCAGTGAGTTGTCTTTGTCACACCAAGAGACTTTAGCAATTCAGTTATATTACTAACCTTATCGCCACCAATAAGTAAAATAGACATTCAGACTCCTTTTTGATAATTGTTATTAAAATAATACATTAATAAAACTTAAACTATTATTATATTGATAATTATTATCATAATATACAGAGTTTTTGACTTAATGACTGAGAAGAATGTAGATTTAGATGCACTAACAGATGCATTTGTTGAGATGGAGAATGGGAGCGATGAAGTATTTAGTATTTTAGATAAAATACTTCATGACAAAGATTAAAAATTATAATACTTATGAAATTATTTATAAAAAGTAACGCGAATTTATCATGAAAGGTATGCTACACCTCGCAAGAGGTGCAGCAAGAGAAAATTATTTAGTCTCTCTTAGTTCCACGAGAGGCTCTTTTTCTCTCATTTTCTGTTAAGAATTTTTTACGGATACGAATAGATTTAGGAGTAACTTCTAGTAACTCATCATCTTCAATCCACTCTAAAGCACGCTCTAGTGACATATTTCTAAATGGAACCAGTTTGATAGCTTCATCAGCACCTGATGAACGAACATTTGATTGTGCTTTACCTTTAATAGGGTTAACAACTAAATCGTTTGAACGAGAGTGCTCACCAACAATCATACCCTCATAAACTTCAGTTTGAACACCGATGAAAAGAACACCACGATCTTGAATACTAAATAGTGAGAATGCTAAAGTAGAACCTGGTGTCATAGAGATTAATGCACCATAACTTCTTGACTCAACAGCACCCGTAAATGGACGGAACTCCAAGAAAGAGTGATTCATAATACCCTCACCTTTTGTATCTGTTAAGAACTGACCTCTAAAACCGATTAATGCACGAGCTGGAATTTCAAACTCGATTCTTTGGAAACCTTGACCCATTGGAAGCATTGATTTCATCTCAGCTTTTCTTTTACCAAGACGCTCAATAACACCACCAGATAGATCCTCAGGAACATCGATAACTAAATGCTCAAATGGTTCACACTTAACACCCTCTATCTCTTTAACGATAACTTCTGGACGAGAGATAGAAAATTCAAAATCTTCACGACGCATATTCTCAGCAAGAATTGTAATTTGAAGTTCACCACGACCTGATACTTTAAATTTACCCTCACCAACAGTCTCTAGCTTCATAGCAACATTGGTTACCATTTCAGACTCTAAACGCTCACGAAGTTTGTTTGATGTAACGTGTTTACCCTCTTGACCAGCAAGTGGAGAATCATTTACAGCAAATACAACTGTAAGAGTTGGCTCTTCGATGTGCATAGGGTCAAGTGCTACAGGATTATTTGGATCAGTAATAGTATCACCAACGTCAACAGTCTCCATACCAGCAAATGCAACGATGTCACCAGCTTCAGCTTGGTCTATCTCCATACGGTTAAGACCATGAAAACCAATAAGTTTAGAGATTTTACCCTTAACCATTTCACCGTCAGCTTTTGCAAGCATAATGTTGTCACCCTTATTAACTGTACCGTTGAAAATACGAGAAATACCGATTTTACCAACATAGTTATCATAATCTAGTGTAAAAACCTGTGCTTGAAGATGGTTTTCTGCAGAACCTTCTGGCTCGGGAACATCATTAACAATGGCTTCAAAAATACACTCAAAGTTTCCATCAGGATCAGCCATATCCATTTTAGCAATACCATCACGAGCAGCTGCATAAACAATTGGAAAATCTTGTTGATCATCTGTAGCATCCATATCTGCAAACAGGTCAAACATCTCATCAACAACTCTATCTGGATCAGCAGAAGGTTTGTCAATTTTGTTAATTACAACAATTGGTTTTTTACCAAGGGCTAGCATCTTCTTAACAACAAACTTAGTTTGGGGCATTACACCCTCATAAGCATCAACAAGAACTAAAACACCATCAACCATTTTAAGTACGCGTTCAACTTCTCCACCAAAGTCAGCGTGACCCGGAGTATCGATAATGTTAATTTTATAGTCTTTATAACGAATAGCTGTGTTTTTAGAGAGAATAGTAATTCCTCTCTCTTTCTCTAAATCATTTGAGTCCATTGCTCTTTCATCATGTTGTTCATGGTCACCAAATGTACCTGATTGTTCTAATAAACCATCAACCAGTGTAGTTTTACCGTGGTCAACATGAGCTATAACGGCAATATTTCTAATTTTTTGCATTAGTGTTTCCTTTAAATAGGGG
>JAYEPE010000149.1:0-15096 GCA_034723735.1 Campylobacterota bacterium
GATGCTTTTGCTGCAAAATTAGGTTACGAGTCAGATGCATTTAATGTTTCTGGAGCATACTCAGCTACAGGTGATAAAGGTCCAATCAATGTTGGAGCTAACCTTGCAGCCTCAGGTCAATCTAAATTATATACTGAAGCATGGTGGTACTATGGAATCATCTCTCAAATCGATACAACTGCTTTCAATGTAACAGCTACTGCTCCAGTTGCTGGTTATGACTTAGGTATTTATTATACACAAGCGGCTGTAGGTGCAGATGATGCAGACTTTACTGAAGCAACTTTTGAAGTAGCAAAATCTTTGGGTGCATTAGATGTAGGTCTTTACTATATTTATACAAAATATGATGCAGATAATGATGGTGATGCTTTCAACACTGTTCAAGCATACTTAACATATAACTTCTAAGCAATTAGAATTTATCTGCCCTTCGGGGCATTTATTTAAGGTTTATCCTTAATTTTTTCATTCATTTCGATATAATATCCTCAAAAACAGAGGATGTAAAAAGATGCCAATACTCCTAAAAAAGGCACTCTATCTTGTTGTGATGCTGCTTTTAATCTCGTTTATCTCCTTTATAGCGATTAATGCAGCACCCAACAGTTTTCTCTCCGCAGGTGAACTTAATCCAAATATGACCCCTGAAGCTATTGATAAGCTCAAAGCTGTTTATGGTCTTGATAAGTCTATGTTTGAGCAATATATAAGCTGGATGTTCAATCTTGTACAACTTAATTTTGGTGTCTCTTTTGTTAGCGGACAAGATGTAACAAGTGAAATCTTAAAGCGTTTGCCAATTACACTTATTATGAATATAACAGCTATGATTATTGTCTTTATACTTTCAATCTATCTTGGTGTTAAAGCTGCCTTGCATCATGAAAAACGTTTTGATTATCTAATTCGCCAACTTGCCTTAGTCTCTTTTTCTATGCCCTCTTTTTATTTGGCATTACTGCTTATTTTGATTTTTTCTGTAGGGCTTGATTGGCTTCCTATTGCGGGATTACATTCGATTGAGCCTAAAGAAGGTTTCGCTTACTATCTTGATATGGCATGGCATCTTATTTTACCTGTTGGAGTAATGATTTTTGTCTCTTTGGGAAGTATGATTATCTATATTCGCTCTCTTACTTTGGAAATTTTAAAAAGTGATTATCTCTTTTATGCCAAGGCACGAGGATTGAGTGAAGGTATTATCTTGAAGCGCTATATTATTCCAAATCTCTTACCACCTGTGATTACCTTGCTTGGGCTCTCTTTACCGGGTTTAATTGGGGGAAGTGTGATTTTAGAAGCAATTTTTGGGATTGAGGGGATGGGGCAACTGTTTTATCTTAGTGCCTTAAGTCGAGATTATCCTGTTATTATGGGGATACTAACTGTGACTGCCTTGCTCACACTTTTGGGAAATATGAGCGCTGATTTACTGTTAATCAAACTAAACCCTTATGCAAAAAGGGGATAGTTTTTAACTCATATCATCATCTACAGTAACTTTACCTGTCATTCTTCTCCACCATATCGGTGCCATAAGCCCCGTAAAAAGCATAAAAGTCATGATGCCATTAAGGTACCATCCTAGTGTATCAAGATTGTTGATATCAATAAATCCCATCTGATACAAACCACCAATTAGAAGACCTACTAAAATCAGATAAATTAAGATACCACTTGTCCCCATAGCTTCGTGCAGAGCCCTTAGTGCGATAAGCCAAATAACTAAGAGTAAAATAAGAAAAAAGAGCACCAAGAGATTAAATGTCTCTAATCCCATCACATAGTGCGCAATATCAAATTCTAAAGGGTTCCATGTTCCAAAAACAAGAGCAAAGCTCAATATAAGCTTAGCATACCAAGGAATATTTCGTGACATTTTTAACTCCTTTTTTAGTTGAAGAGTGATTCAAGAGCAGAGATATCATCTTTTTTCTCTTCTATTGCAGCACCTTCCATAGCTGTGCCTCCATCTTGCTCAATTAGTTCAATATCAAGACCTGAAATCATAGAGGCTAGACGAATGTTAATACCACTTTTTCCAATAGCTTTTGATTTTTGATCACTTGGAAGGGTGACGATAGCTTTTAAGTTGCCTTCTTCCTCGCTACCTTCTATACTTACGGCAGAAATAATAGCAGGCGACATAACACGTGCAATAAAAAGTTCAGGAACCGTTGTGTATTCGATGCAGTCAATGCTCTCATTTAAAAGTTCTTCACTTACCGCGTTAATACGAACCCCTTTAACTCCAACTGTTGCACCAATAGGGTCAATCTTAGGATTTGTAGTATAGAGTGCAATTTTGGCCCGTTCACCAGGAATACGTGCGCAACGCTCTATAACAACAAGTTCATCTTTGATTTCTGGAACTTCAAGTGCTAGTAGCTCTTCTAAAAATTTAGGAGAGGTACGAGAGAGTTCAATTTGGATGCCATTGGCTTTGTCGATATTAACACGGCGTACTACCGCTTGAATAACATCACCAACTTTGAAAATTTCACCTTTGATACGGCTTTTCATTGGCAAAACTGCGCGGACTTCATCAATTTCTATATAGGTGTTTTGATCGGCATCAACACTAGTAACACGACCTGTTGCGATAGTACCAATTTTACTTTTATATTTAGTAAACATATCATCTTCAACAAGGCGTTGAATATGAAACTCCATTTCACGATGAAGCGACATAGCTGCTGTACGACCATGATCTTCAAGGTTGTGCTCTATTTGGAACTGATCACCAATTTCAATGTCATCATCATTCTCTTTGGCTTCACTTAGTGACATATATGCCTCTGCCTCTTCTTCTTCAAGTTCAGGCGCATCATCTGCAATCACTGTAATGACTTGATTGAGGACTAGTTTTTTAGTCTCTTCATCAATTTCTGCTTCATAAGCAAAATTTTGGTTAATAACACGTTTTGCGGTTTGAACAAATGCTGTTTTTATACCCTCTTGGACCTTCTCAGGTGGGAGGCCTTTTTCATGTGCGATTGAATCAATAATATCTAAAATATTTTCCATAATAATACCTTCTGGTTAATGCATTGGGTTCATAAAAAAAATGGCTACGTTTGGGAGTCAATTTTATGAAGAATTGACATTATATCATAAGGAGTGAATATTTGAGACAAGGAATTACGTTAATTCTAATGTAAAGTTAGCTATAACCTCATTGAAGGATGTAAATGAATGTTTTATTAAATGGTGTGGGAAGAGTAGGGAAAAGTATATTAAGAGTTGCTCTTGAAGAGAGTGCTTTTAATCTTATTGCTATCAATGAGTTAAATCCTAATATTGATAATATTGCCTACACCATCAATTATGATTCTACGTATGGAAGATTGAATGATCCCTTTATTTCCCATGAAGATAGTATTAAAAATTCAACTTCTACTATTCAAATCTTCAATAAAACATCGCTTTTTGATATTGATTTTAAAAAGCACGGTATTGACATTATTATTGATGCTAGTGGCACTAAACATGAGATAGAAAAATTAAAAACACTTGATGTTAAAGCTATTTTTTTAACCCACCCCGATAGGAGTGCAGATATTAATATTATTATGGGTGTGAATGATCAAAAGCTTGATTTACAAGAGCATCGCGTAATCTCTACGAGTTCTTGTAATGCAACAGCACTTTTGCCTATAGTGAAACTCATAGATGATCATTTTGATATAGAGTGTGGTGAAATTACAACCATCCATCCGTGGCTTAATCATCAAAATTTACTTGATGGAGGATGTATCGGTTCTAAAGATAGAGATGTTACATGTAACTTCGAGTTTGGACGCTCTGCTGCACAAAATATTATTCCTAGTAAGACTACAACAGTAGAAGCATGTTCGTATATTTTACCTCATATCAATTCTCAAATCATCGGTTCAAGTTCTTTTAGAATTCCTACTGAGACGGTAGGGGTCATTGATGTGACACTGTTAGTTAAAAAACCATGTGAACACGAACGCTTACTTGAACTCTGCTATGAATATGAAAAAAATCAAAGCTATAAAGTAATATTAAACAATACGCAAGCTCTCGTATCAAGTGACTTTAAAGCAGAGCCTTATACTACAATCATAGATCACCGTTTTACGCATATCAAAATGAAAAAGATGATAAAACTCAGTATCTGGTATGACAATGAATGGGGTTATGCTTCTAAGGTTGTGGATATTATGAAAGTTTATAGTGATTTAACGGATTAAAAGATATAATGCATGATATTTGGAGAGATGAAATAACTCCTACTCTCATAACAAAGGATAGAAATGGAACTTAAAACTGCGCGTGTTGAGCCCGATGCAAAGCCCAAAAAAACTGATATTAAGAAAATCAATGAACTACTTGAAAAAAATGAATCAGTGATTTTATATTTTGATCGTGATAATTCACATAAAGATCTTTTAGAACTTCAAGATCATTATGAGAGCGAAGGAAAAAGCTTTTATATGAGAGAAGTCAAGTATGGTCTTTCTGATAATGAATATATGTATGAGGTGCACATCCTCTAATGGCTAAAAAACTTTTTATTGAGACACTGGGTTGCGCGATGAATGTCCGTGACTCAGAGCATATGATTGCAGAACTGAGTGAAAAAGAGAATTATGAATTAACAACAAACTCCAATGAGGCAGATTTGATTGTTATTAATACGTGTTCGGTTCGTGAAAAACCTGTTCACAAACTTTTTTCAGAGCTTGGTGTCTTTAATAAAGGTAAAAAAGAGGGTGCTAAAATAGGTGTGGCAGGCTGTACAGCTTCACATTTAGGTAGAGATATCATCAAACGTGCTCCTTATGTCAATTTTGTTTTAGGTGCGCGTAATGTTTCAAAAATTGCGACGATTATCCATAAAGAGAAAGCTGTTGAGACGGAAATTGATTATGATGAATCACAGTTTGCTTTTAAAGACTTTCGCACAAGTCCTTACAAATCATATATAAATATCTCTATCGGTTGTGATAAACAGTGTAGTTTCTGCATTGTCCCCCATACCCGTGGTGATGAGATTTCCATTCCTGCAGATCTGATTATTGCTGAAGTGCGAAAAAGTGTTGCACAGGGTGCAGTTGAGGTGTTTTTACTAGGACAAAATGTCAATAATTACGGCAGACGTTTTTCAAATAGCAATGAAAAAGTAAATTTTACAGAGCTTTTACGACGTGTGAGCAGGGTTGAGGGTTTGAAGCGTATTCGTTTTACTTCACCGCATCCGCTTCATATGGATGATGAGTTTTTAGAAGAGTTTGCTTCTAATCCAAAAATCTGTAAAACTATGCATATGCCTTTACAATCAGGTTCAACTGCTCTGCTTAAAGTTATGAAGCGTGGCTATAGCAAAGAGTGGTTTTTAAATCGTGCTTTAAAACTACGTGAGATGGTACCTGATGTCTCTATTAGTACAGATATCATTATCGGTTTTCCAGGTGAAAGTGAAGCAGATTATCAAGATACTTTAGATGTAATGCGCCAAGTAGAATTTGAGCAAGTTTTTAGTTTTAAATACTCACCTCGTCCCATGACAGAAGCCGAAAATTTTACCAATGTTGTCTCTGCTGAAATTGCTTCAATGCGTTTAAGCGCCGTACAAGATTTACATAATGAAACACTTGATAAAATCAAACATCGTAAGCAAGATAAAGAGCTTGAAGTCTATTTTGAAGAGTTACGATCAGATGGTTTTGTGGCAGGACGTAGTGATAACAATTTACTTGTTAAAGTGAAAGGAAGTGAAGAGCTTCTAGGTCAAACACATAAAGTGCGTATAAATAAAATCTCAAGACTCTCCTTTGAGGGCGAATTAATAGAATGAAAAAGCTAAAAAAGCGTTTTTTACGGGCTTTGGCACTTTTTATTGTACCTCCTATTGGAATGCTTTTAATTCGTTTTATTTATCTTACATGTAAGAAAAACTTTCATATCACAAAAGGGATTGATGAAAACCCTGTTATCTTTGCTTTTTGGCATGGGGATTTATTGATGCAACCTTACCTCTATTATCAGTTTCGCAAAACTCCTAAGGCTAGTGTTTTGATAAGTGATCATTTTGATGGTCAAATAATTGCTAAAATTATGGTTTATTTTAATTTAGGAACTATTTATGGCTCCTCTAATCGTAGTGCAGTGCGTGTTTTAATGCAAGGGATTAGATCTTTAAAAGATGGCTATGATATTGGGATTACCCCAGATGGTCCAAAAGGTCCCCGTCATGAAGTCTCTGATGGAGTGGTTGCTATGGCACATAAAAGTAAGGCTAAAGTGGTTGTGTTTTCCTGTGTCGCTTCAGATTATTGGCAATTAAATAGCTGGGATAAATTCACTATTGCTAAGCCATTTTCTACACTTGATTTTTATGCATCTGAACCTTTTGATTTAAGTGATGTTGATATAGAAGATGCAAAAGTACTTATCAAAAAGGAGTTGATGCGTCATGCGACTGAATAATTATTGGTTGATAGCTACAATAGCCACCTCAGTATTTACAATAGCTTACTTCTCATTTAATCCCTCTTATGAGCGTTCATTGGAAGCAAAGTTTCATTATATGTTAGGAGATTATAAGCAAGCACAAGAGTTAGCAACAGAAGCTTTTGAAATGAATAAGTATAATCGCATGGCATCGACTATTATGACACAATCGCAAACTGCAATGAAGTTTGTGAACTATATTGATGAAGCTAAAAAATATATGAGTGAGATTGCAGTAATTGCAAGTGCTGATGGCGTGAGTGATGCCCAGCGTGCTAAAGTTAAAATGATTTGTGAAATCATGATTGAATCACATGTGAAAGTGACGGCTACCGTCTTGACAGATAAAGCTCTTGTCGAAGAAGCCAAGAGTTATAAAGAAAAATTTGAAAAGCTTCATGATGAGATTACTTCAAGATAATAAAAAACTTTTTTTGCAATATCTTGGAGAGATAAGAGGATATTCTGATCTGACCTTAAAAAGTTATGATGAGACACTCAAAGAGATGTTCTTTTATAGTGATATTTCTTGCGAAGAGAGTACTTTTAATATAGAATTAATGCCGTATCGTCTTCATATAGCTTCTCAAAAGGCAAAAACAATTTCACGAAAACTGAGTAGTATTAGAAGTTTTGTTGCTTTTTTGCGTCAAAACAGTATTGAAGTCTCACTGCATTCGGATGAAAGTATTAAAGTACCTAAAACACTTCCTAAGCCAATCTCTCATAAGCATATAGAGCAGGCACTTGAAACGGCAAATTTGCAAGAGCGTTGTATTATTTTGATGCTCTATACGCTTGGCTTACGAATTTCTGAACTGGCGTCTTTACATGTAAGTCAGATTAGTGATGAGTGGATTCGAGTTATTGGTAAGGGAAAAAAAGAGCGTGAAGTTCCGTTGATACCTCAAATTTCAGAGCTTATTCGTGATTATCGTACGCAATATCATCCTCATGTGTATCTTTTTGAGTGCTCAGGTGCAAAATTAAGCGAAAATAGTTTAAGATATATCATCACAAAGGTCTTTAAAAAGGCAGGCATGAAAGTAACACCCCATCAATTACGCCATTCGTATGCAACGGAGTTGTTAAATCATAATGCACGTATTGCTGATGTTAGCGAACTTTTGGGACATGCCTCTATGGCAACAACGCAGATTTATACCAAGTTAGGTTCAGCATTGAAAATGGAAAATTATCTAAAATCACATCCACTTTGTAAGGAGATGCTTGATGGGTCTTCTTAAATATTTATATTCAAAGATATTTATTGCCATTGTTGAAGATGGTGAGTATATTAGTGTGGCAACAGAGATTTTTGATGGGAATCGTAAGAGAGATAAAGATTTTGAAAAATTTGAAAGTTTTGATGCAGCAAAAAGTTATATTTTAGATCTCATTAGTGAATCACCGTATTATTATATTTCACTTCTCAATACGACACGTGATCAAGGCGCAATTCCAACTTGTGATAAACTTCAAATGCGTGATTTCGCTGATATGAGTCTAACCAAGACACTTTGTATAGATAAAAAATGGACACTTTATAGTTCAAGTGGCTTGCTTAAAGTCCTTGAAAATCGACATAGTGCATATGGCTTAGACTATATCTTCTCTCCTTTTACGATATTGCATGATTTTTTTAAAGATAAGATTGAAGATGTTGTTGGCTTACATGTATTAATTCAAGAGGAGCGTTTAATCCTTGCTGTTTTTTCATCTGAGAAACTTGAATTTGGAGCTTATTTTGTTACAGATGCAGATGAAATTGCTCTTATGGGAGCTCTCAACGATAGTTCTGATAGCTTTGAACTTGACAGTGACGATGGCAAAGAAGAGGTAGATATTGATGATTTTGAGGAATTTGATGATATTGAATCACTCGATGATATAGAGTCGCTTGATGATATCGAGACCTTAGATGATATTGAAAATATAGAAAGTTTTGAAGATTTCACTGAAGAGTCTGAGGAAGTGAGCATACAAGAGCCTGAGGAGGAGAAAGAAGAGAGTATTAGTGGATTTAACTTAGACTTTCACCGTTTTACACTTATCCAAGATGCTTTAAAGGTGTTCTATCAGGAAGAAATTTATAGGCAATCTTTTATAGAAGCTATTTTTATTGCTGATGCGGTAGGTATCAGTGAAGATTTAAAACATTATCTCGAAGAAGAGCTTTTTGTAAGCCCTATCGTTAGAAAAATTGATTTAACACATGCTCTGCTTGAGCTTACAAAAGATGAGGTAGTCCATGCGTCGTAGTTTTATTGTACCTCGTCGTAAAAGTGTTATTACTGCGCAGCTACGCTTGGTGTTTTTCTTTTTTGCGATTACGCTTGTGATGCTAACGTCAACGTATGCATTTCTCTCTTATAAAACATCTGATTTTTCACAAAAAAAAGCTCACTCACAACAGAGCATTATTGATGTAAATGATGCCTTAAAACGTTTTGATTATGAGATTAAGTTTATTGACCGTCAGTTTACGCAAGCTGAACAAATTTATACTTCAAATACTGTATTAAAAGAGAGTATAAAAAACCTTTTTGATCTTGTTCCTAACCGTATTACGCTAGCACAGGCTAAGCTTGATAGTCACTCTTTGATTTTATATGGGACTACTCCTAATAAAGATGTTTATGAATTTATGCTCAATGCACCTTTACGTTCTATTTTTCATCGAACTTATAGTAGTTTTTATCCTCTTGATAATGGATGGTACCGTTTTGTCTCCACAAACTATTTAGATGAGGAAGAGCTATGAAGGTGAATGTATCACGACAAACACTTTATATGCTTATTGTTGCGTTAATTCTTTTAATTATTGTATTTATATTTGCATTTTTATTTCTGATTCCTATGGGAAAAGAGTATCGTATTGAACGCTTAGCAATGAAAAAAGAGTTACAACTACAACGCAATCATCAAGAGTGGCATGATGAAACGTTTGCGCATCTTCAAGAGTTACGTAGCGAGCATAAGCATATTATTGAAGCGTATTTAAGTAAGTTTGACCCTGAACGTTTTATTCAAATTAGTAAAAATTATTTTAAATCTCTTAACCTTACTAAAAAAGAGAGTGTTGAGAATAATGCTAGTGAATTTTCCATTTATGAAGTCAATGCAACATCTCAAATTGATTCACCTCAAAATTTCTATGCCTTTATTGATCAGGTTAATAAAAGTAATTGGATAGTGAAAGTGAAGTTTCCTATCCATTTTGAACGTGTAGGCAATTTAATTCATTCAAGTTTTACAATGCAAGTCTATTCTATTGATAGCAAAGAGACAACTTTATCAAAAGATACTGCGTCTGTAGAGAGATAGGTACGTAATTTTTCAGGTATTTTCAATTTTCGACATGCTTCTTTAAATGCCTTTGTCATTATAGAGTGAGAATAGGGTGCGATAAAGGTATAGTGCTTTGTTACACACACACTATATTTTCTTCCTACAACATGAGAGCTTTTTGTCTTTAAAATCTCTTTATCACCTTGACGCATAATAAAGCCACGTTTCTTTAATATTTTATCTATATGATAAAGATTGTGACGTGGATTTGAGAGGGTTTTGAAATAACTTAACTCTTTTACATGTAAGGCTTCTATATCTGTAATAGTAGCATCTTCATCTAAGTACCTAAAGCTTTTAGCAATTTGTGGAGAGAATTTTTTAAGTAGGGGTTCACTAAAATTATGGCGAAAATAGTTACGCCTATAGCGCTCATCCGTGTTGCTTTCATCTTCAAACCACAAAATCTCTCTTTTGTTGAGATAATTCAGTAACTCTTCTTTGTTTACATGTAAGAGTGGACGTACAAGTATATGGTGATCACGTTGCTCTATGTTTTTCATCCCCATTAACTCATAAAGACCGGCTCCTTTTGAGAGTTGCATTAAAAACCACTCAAGGCGGTCACCAAGTTGATGAGCCGTTAAGAGAAGATCATATTTATGTTCATAAATACACTGATGGAAAAAGTCATAACGAATTTTTCGTGCCTCAGCTTCAAAGTTACATGAAAGGGGCGGGGCATCATAAAGATAGATTTTTTTACTATATTTTTCTGCTAGGGATTGAGCATAAGAGGCTTCATCAGCACATTGAGCACGGGTGTGGTAGTTTACATGTATGATATCAAAATCAATTTTGGCATCACAAAGCAGATAAAAAAGTGCAGTAGAATCCCCTCCGCCAGAGAAGGCTAAAAGGTTACGAGACTTTCGTAAAAGGGGAAGGGTGCTAGTATCAAGCAATCACACAACCCAAGAGCTTATCGCCAGCGATATCGGTGATTTTTGCTTTATAGATAGTATTAAATTGAAGCTCAGAGTCAAGTTCATTATCATTAATATATATTTCACCATCAATCTCTGGTGCCCAGTTAAGTGCGCGAGCACTTAGTAAGTACTCATGCTCATCACTCTCATTATCCACGATGACATCTATTGTTGTCCCGATAAGTTTTTGAAGACTTTGTTTTTGTGAAGTCTTTGCTAGTGTACCTAAAGTTTCTGCGCGTGATGTAATCGTTTCATCATCTATATGTTCACTCATATCAAAAGCGGGTGTTCCCTCTTCATCGGAGTAGCTAAAGACATTTATACGGTCAAATCCGAAGTTTTGTACAAAACTGCTCATCTCTTCAAACATCGCCTCGCTCTCTTTAGGGTGACCTACGATAAAGCTTGTACGTACAAAGGCATTAGGAAGTGAACGCATGTACTGTAACTGCTCTAGTGTTTTCTCTTTTCCAAAACCACGTTTCATAAGAGCTAGCATATCATCATTTATATGTTGAATTGGCATGTCGAAGTAATTATGAAAAAGTTTAGAGTTTGCTATACTTTGTAAAAGTTTCATTGTGGTGGTAGAGGGATAAAGATATAAAATTCTTGCACTTTTTACGCCATCAATGAGTTCAATGCGTTTAATAAGATGAATTAAACCATCTTTAACATTTTGATCACGTAGATAGGAGCTTGAATCTTGAGAAACAAAACTAAAATCATAATACCCTCGAGCCACAAGCTTTTCAACCTCTTTCGCTACAGAGTCTAAATCTCGAGAGTGAAGTTTTCCTTTAAATGAGGGAATAGCACAAAAACTACAAGTCTGATTACAGCCCTCAGAGAGTTTGATATAGGCATGATAGCTCGAACCTGTAACAACACGCTCTGCACCATCAATAAGATAGACTTCATCTGAAAAACGGCTCTGCTTTTTGGCTAAAAGCTCATCAATTTTATCATAATCACCAACACCTGTGAAAATATCGACCTCACTTAACTCTTTGGAGAGTTCTTCTTGATAACGCTCCGAAAGACACCCTGCCATGACTAAAAGGGAGTCTTCTTTGCGAGTATCATCAAGATTGATGACGGTATTGAGTGACTCTTCTTTGGCTGCATCTATAAATCCACAGGTATTTACAATAATGACATCAGCCTCTTGGGATTCATCTACCAATTCATAATTTTGAAGACGACCCATCATCACTTCAGTATCAACTAAATTTTTAGTACATCCTAAAGAGACGATATGTAATTTTTTGCTCATTATGCAAACCCTCTGTTATAATGATGCAATTATAGCGAAAGAGTGCAATGAAAAAATTTGATGTTCTTATTTTGGGTGGTGGTGCAAGTGGATTGATGTGCGCTGCTTGGTTGAATCAAAACTCTTCTTTACATGTAGGGATAATTGAGGGGAATAATAAGCTCGCACAGAAGATGAAAATTTCAGGCGGCGGCAAGTGTAATATTACTAATGTTGATGTAAGAGCAGAACATTTTCTTGGGAATGAAGATTTTGTGAAAACAGTCTTAGAGCAGTTTTCAAAAGAAGACTTACTGCACTATTTGCATAAACGAGGTCTTAATCCTGTCATTCGTAAAAAACGTTATTATTTTTGTGCCAAAAGTTCTGATGAAATTATAAATATTTTAAAAAAAGATGCAAAAAAAACAGAGATGATTTTAGGTGAGAAAGTCTTACATGTAGAAGATGGCTTTAGGGTAATTACAGATGCTAAAACCTATGAGACTTCTCATCTTGTTATCGCTACAGGAGGTCAAAGCTATAAAAGTATTGGTGCCTCAACGATTGGTTTAGATATTGCAAAGTTTTTTAAGCATGAGTGCAAACAATTTCATCCTGCTTTGGTAGGCTTAACTTTACAACCTGCACAATTTTGGATGAAAGCTTTAAGTGGAATCTCTCTACATGTAAAGATTACGGTGGCAGCTAAAGAGATTGATGAAGAGATGCTTTTTGCTCATAAGGGAATTAGCGGTCCTGCAATACTTTCAGCTTCATTATATTGGCATAAAGGGGATATAAAGATTAACTTTTTACCTTCTTTACGTGTAAAAACAATAATTCAAGCAAATAAAAAGCATATTAGCTCTGCACTGCCTCTTTCAAAACGTTTTATAAAAGAATTTTTGAGTGCGATAGAACTTGAAGATAAGCCTTGTAATAGATTAAATACTCAAGAGATAGAAAAATTATTACAGATGCATGCCTACTCTTTTGCTCCTTCGGGTAATTTTGGTTTTTCTAAAGCAGAAGTAAGTCGAGGCGGAGTGATGACAGAATCAATAAATAGCCAAACAATGCAGAGTAATAATAAAAAAAATCTCTATTTTATAGGGGAAGTTATGGATGTTACAGGTGAACTTGGAGGGTATAATTTTCAATGGGCATTTAGTAGTGCGGTAGCGTGTGCTAAAAATTTACTAAGAAAGGGTACATAAAGTTGTTTAAAATGTCGATATTGTGATATTATTAAGTTTCTATTAATCAGGAGTTAAATCTCCTAAGTTATAATTTAGACCAAAGTGCCAAGTTAAAAGTACAGTTTTATGTATTTTTAGGTTGGTATATTATTTTTAAGGTTGATTAGATGTATAAAAATAGATTTTTTATGAAGTTAGGTGTATTTCTCTTTGCATTATTTCTTTTGAGTGGGTGTGGCAGTAATAATTCGCAAGGTGTCATATCAAATTCACCTAGTGTTCCAGATACTAATACAACAAGCACTATTGCAAAACTTTCTATTGCTGATGGCGATGTTACAGTCAGTCAAAATAATGAAGGGGTTTCTATTCGTGTCAAAGCACTAACGAAAAATGACTCTTTAGCAACAGAGGGAACGATTCTTGCTCAATATTTAGAAGCGGATAATACAGGTAGCGGTGATTTAACACCTCCAGCTGCTAGCATATCTGAAGGATTTGCAACATTTACTTATGTTGCACCTAAAGATATTCAAAATCAGATTGATTCTGGTAATAATGGAACGAGTTTTAAATTTTATAGTGCTGAAGACACTTCTATAACAACAATGGTTAGTATCGATTTTAATACAACGGGTGAATCAGAAGGTGGGGGTGGTAACCCTATTGCAAGTTTAACCGTTAGCAATGGAGACATGATATTGTCTCAAGATGCAGAAGCCGTTACAGTAAATATTCTTGCAACAGATAGTGATGGTGCCCCTCTACAGAGTGGTACAATTCGAGTTAGATATCCAGAAGATGCTGTTAGAGTAGGTCTTTTTTCTACTGATGAAGTTACTATTAATAGTGGTATCGCTTCTTTTTCTTATATCGGTCCCGATCCAATTTATTATAGATATCGTTCATTTCCTTATGTAGGTGAAGATGATCTTGTAGTATTTTCTTTTGAATATAAGGAAAACCCTACATATGTAGCAGACTGGGAAGTGTCTTTTATCCCAGAAGTTGAACCTATTGAACCTCCCGCTCCAACATATCGTATTGCAAGCCTTGCCGCAAATGAAGATATTACAGTAACGACAGATGGAGAAGAACCAACAATTAAAGTTTTAGCATTTATGTCTGGCAATGTTCCTGTGCCCGAAGGAACAGTGAGTGTTATTTATCCACCTGATGTAGCTACAAAAAATATTGGTACATTTTCACCTGCAAAAGCAGAAATAGTTGATGGAATTGCTACTTTTACTTATACGGGACCAACACCGCTTATAGCTGATGTAAGTCAAACATTCACGTTTAGAGCTACGAATTATCCGACAGCTACTGATACGATGAGTGTAAATTATGCACCTCAGATAGATATAGATAACCCAATTGCAAATACGCTAATTATTATGAATGACAGTGATAATAATATTAGCAATGGCAATACGATTGAAATTACAAAATACAGTGAAGTTGTGAATGTAAAAGTCCGTGTTTATGGTGTTGATAATAATCCATTTGATGGAGGAAATGTTAAAGTTCAATATCCAGATATTATTCTTAGTGGGACTGATGTTGGCTCTTTTGCTTCATTGAGCGTTCCTTGTGTGAATGGAGTTGCTGATTTTACTTATACGGCTCCAAGTGATTTACAAGGCCGAACAGACTCTTTTGAATTTACATTTTCTCATGATAGTGAGGGTAGTCCTGCTACAAGTTCTTTGGAAATGACAATGAATCCTGAAACAGGCCAAATTGTAATCACAACGTATGAGCTGCATATGCTTCCATCAGATGGTAATAATACTATGAATTTAGAAAGTAAAAAAGCTTTTACAGCTAAAGTAGTTGATGAAGATGGTAATGAAATAGGTGATGGAGATGG